>JAKEHA010000124.1 GCA_022615275.1 Candidatus Latescibacterota bacterium | reverse complement strand
TTCCCTGCAACGACTATCCCAACGACAAGGCCACCTTCGAAGGACGCTTCCGGGTCGCCAAAGGTTACACCGCCCTTTCCAACGGAACCTTGATGGGTACGCGCGAGGTGGGCGGCAAGACCGAGTTCCACTGGAAGCTGGAAGAGCCGCAGGTCAGCTACCTCATCATGCTCGCGGTGGCCGAGTACAAGATCCTGGAGCAGAAGTCGGGCGACATCCCGATTCCCTACTACGTCCCGCCCGCCACCGACGACGCCACCATCCTGCGCGGTTACGGACTGACCCCCGACATGATGGCCTACTTCGAGAAGGAGATCGGCATCCCGTATCCGTTCTCGAAGTACGCGCAGGTGGTGGTGCAGGACTTCATCTACGGCGGCATGGAGAACTCAACGGCGACCGTCATGAACATGCGCACGCTCTACGACGAGCGCGCAGAACTGACGCGCACCGAGCAGAACCTGGTGGCTCACGAACTCGCGCACCAATGGTGGGGCGACATGGTGACGTGCCGCGAGTGGAGCCAGATGTGGCTCAACGAAGGCTTCGCGACCTATTACGCCTATCTCTACAAAGAACACCACGACGGCGACGATGCATTCCGCTACCAGATGCGCCAGGCCCACAACGACGTGATCAAGGCCGACGACGCCGAGCCGCGCCCGATGGTGGTCGACTTCTTCAATCGAACCGACGCGCGCAACAACGCGCTCGTGTACGTCAAGGGAGCCAGCTTGCTGCACATGCTGCGCGCTCACTTGGGCGACGACCTCTATCGCGAGACCATCCGGCACTACGGCGAAGAGAACATGCACGACGTGGTCGAGACGCAGGACCTCATGCGCGCGGTGCGCGAGGTGACGGGCGAGAACCTGGACTGGTTCTTCGAACAGTGGGCGTTCCTGGCCGGACACCCCAAGTTCAAGGTGACGAAACACTGGGACCGCGACACGCGCGTGCTGACGCTCAAGGTCGAGCAGACGCAAAAGACGGGCGGCATCGTGCCCGTGTTTCGCGTTCCCCTCGACGTCGAAATATCGTGGAAGGGCGGAACCGCGACCCATCGCGTCATGATCGAAGAAGCCTCCGCGAGCTATTACTTCCCCCTTCCCGACGAACCGGTGTCGGTGGTTTTCGACAAGGGCGATTGGATCTTGAAGACGGTCGACTTTCCCAAGCTCACCGGCGAGCTGATCCACGAGCTCGAAACCGGCGACTTCATGACCCGCGTCGACGCGGCCCAAGCGCTCGCGGCCAAGGGCTCCGACGCGCGCGCGGTGCCGGCGCTGCGCGCCGTGGTGATGGGCGATTCGTTCTGGGGACTGCGCCGCGAAGCCGCCCTGTCGCTCGGGAAGATCGGCACCGACGCGGCCCTCGGGGCGCTCATCGAAGGCGCCGCGGTCGCGGAGGCGCGCGTGCGACTGGCGTGCGCGGAGGCGCTGGGCGGCTTCTATCGCAACGCGAAGGCGGCCGAGCAGCTCGAGAAGCTCGTCACCGGCGACCGCGCTTACGGCGTGCGCGCGGCGGGTGTGACATCGTTGGCGAAGATGCGCGGCGAGCGCGCGGCGCGTGTGTGCACCGATGCCCTCAAGCAGGCATCCGACCAAGACATCGTGCGCAACGCCGCTCTCAATGGACTCGCGGACCTCAACGATACCGCGGCGCTCGATCGCATCAAGCCGTACCTGGGGAGCGGCAACCCGCGCTGGTATCGCCACACCGCGATCGGCGCGTACGGGCGCCTCGCGAAGCAACTCGACAAGGAGTCCGACCGGCGCCGCGCGGCGGAGTTCCTGTATCCTTCGCTGGAGGACTGGCACCTGCGCACGCGCCAGGCGGCCATCGACGCGCTCGAGGCCATCGCCGAGCCTTCGTCGGCGGAGCCGCTCCGGCGCGTGGCGGCCAATGACCGGCTGGCGGAGGTGCGCGAGCGCGCCGCCAAGGCCGCCGAGAAGGTCGGCGTCGAGCCGGCCAAGGCGACCGCCCGCAACAACGCGGCGGAGATCCAGGAGCTCAGGCGCCGGCTGGAGTCCTTGGAGCGCGAGCTGGAAGCCGCGAAAAAGAAGGCGGCCGCACCCGCTTCGGAGGCCTCTGGAAGCGACTAGTTGATTGTAACAACGTGAGTTACGGGCACGGACAATTACTGGATCCAGTTTCCGGTTGATTTTGATAAACGTTTCACATAGTCTGTTGGCGGTTGCTCGAGGGATCGACGCACGGTACAGTCGAGCGTTCTCGAGGGAATGGGCCCCTCGACTCGACCGGCGCGACGAAGTGCCGTCGTGAAATCGGACAAGGACCGGTATTCGTGGGCCCGCCAGGCGGGGATGCTGAGTACGATCCCCTTCCTGATGGTCGTTCCCCCGATCGCCGGTCTCCTGATCGGCCGGTTCATCGACCGAAAGCTCGACACTCAACCCGCATTCACCATCGTTTTCTTGATCCTGGGTTTTGCCGCGGGCGTTCGCGAGGTCGCGATCGTCCTGAAGCGGGCGAACGCCCGGGACGGCGACGGAGACAAGCGTGATCGAAGTGCGCCCTAGCGGTGCGGTGTGGTCTGCGATCGACGGCGACTTTCTACGCCGCGTTCGCACGTCGTCGATCGTGTTCGGTCTGGTGCTGACGGCACCGCTGGCGACGTCGTTCGGACCGGGTGCCGCGGGTGCCTGGATCGCGGGCGGTGCGTGGTCGCTGTTCAACACGGCGGCGATCGCATCGGTCACGCGCAAGGTCTTGACGCTGGAGCCGCGCGATCGCAGCGCCATCGCGAAGGCCCTCGCGATCAAGTTCCCGGTGTTGTACGCGATCGGCTTGGGGTTGCTGGCGGCGGGGCTCCCGGCGATGTGGCTCCTGGCCGGATTCGCGTGGCCGCTGTTGGTCGCCGTGCTGAAGGCGGCCGGGCGCACTTACCTCCGCCTCGACGATTCGAACGGCGCGTCGAGACAAGGAAACACACGTGTTCTCTCCTAATCTCACTCACATGTTCGACGGGCTGGGCTCGCTGCGCTTCGCAAACCCCGTGCACATCGACAGCACGCACGCCGACAGTCTGCACGCCGCCGCCGGCCATGCGGCCGGCGATCACGCCGTCCACGAACTGCCCAATCTCATCACGCTCGTTACGAAGTTCATGCAGGACTCGCCGCTCAAGGAGTTCCTGCACCAGTGGGAGGGCATGATCTACGCGTTCGCTATCGCGACCTTGATCATCGTGGTGGCGCGCCTGGCGGCGCGCAACCCGCAGATGGTGCCGGGCCGACTTCAGAACATCGTCGAAATGGTGGTCGAAGGACTCTCCAACTTCATCGTCGGGGTCCTGGGCCCCGAAGGCCGGCGCTACGTGCCGTTTCTGGGCACGCTCTTCATCTACATTCTGTCCATGAACCTGGCGGGCGTCTTTCCGCTGGGCAAGTCGCCCACGGCGAGCCCCAATACGACCGTCGCGCTCGCGCTGTGCGTCTTCGTCTACGTGCATTTCATCGGGCTCACGCGCAACGGCCCGGTGGGCTACATCAAGCACCTCGCGGGCAATCCCAAGTCGCCGGTGGAGTGGGCCTTCGTCCCGCTCATGCTTCCGATCCACGTGATCGGCGAGATCGCGCGGCCGGTGTCGCTGTCGCTGCGACTCTTCGGTAATGTTACCGGCGAGGACGTACTGTTGTTCGCGTTCTGCGTTCTCGGTGTGACCACGCTCGGATTCGTCGATTCGCCGGTCGGGATTCCGTTCCAGGTCCCGTTCATCTTGCTCGCGTTCATGACCAGTTTCATCCAGGCCCTCGTGTTCACTCTGTTGAGCACGATCTATATCCTGCTGTGGCTTCCGCATGAGGAGCACGGCGAGGAGCACCATTAGTTGGTAGCGCGGTTGTTTCGAAACCCAGAGGAGGAATGACAATGGATACTTCATCCGCTCTCAGTTTGGCGCTTCCCATCGGACTCGGCCTCGCGGCCATCGGCTCGGGTATCGGTTTCCAGGGTGCCATCGGCAAGGCCATGGAAGCCATCGGCCGGCAACCGGAGGCGTCGGGCAAGATTCAGACGGCGATGATCATCGGCGCCGGCCTGATCGAGGCTCTGACGATCTACGCGTTCGTGACCGTGTTCTTGTTGATGGGCAAGATCCAGTAGCCGTCATGCAATTGCGCGCCGGTGAGCGTCCCGCGGCGGGTGTCGCCGATGGGGCCCCCGCCGCGCAGCGTTCGGATCGATGTAGGAGAGTGTGATGGAACTTCAATGGAAAGCATTACTCACGCAGGTCGTGGGCTTTCTCATCGTCCTGTGGCTCTTGCGCAAGTACGCGTGGGGCAAGCTCCTAGCGTTCACCGAGAAGCGCCGCGAGACCATCGCGAACGAGTTCGCGAACATCGAGAAGTCCAAGGCGGACGCGGGTGCGCTGCGACGCCGCTTCGAAGAGGAGCTGGCGGGCATCGAGACCACGCGCCGCACGCGCATCCAGGACGCCGCGCACGAGGCCAGCGAGATCGCGAGCCAGATTCGCGAGGAGGCCCGGCGTGAGTCGGTCGACTTGCGCGTCAAGGCCAACCAGGACATCGCGATGGAGATGGACAAGGCCAACGCGGCCTTCCGCGACCAGATGGTCAACGCGGTGATCGCGGCCACCGACAAGCTCATTCGCCTGCGTCTGGACGACGCCCAGCACCGCCGTTTGATCAACGAGTTCCTCGACGAAGTCGCGACGCGGCCGGCGGGCCGGTAGAGCACCATGGCCACCGCCGGGGTCGGAAAACGCTACGCGATCGCGCTCTTCAACGCGGCCCTGGCCGAGGACGTCCTCGACCAGGCGTACGGCGACGTGGCCAGCTTCGGCAAGCTGCTCGCGAGCGAAGAAGGTTTTCGCCGCTTCCTGCTCTCGGGGCGCGTGACCGGCGACGAGAAGCGCAACCTGATCGTGAAGGCACTGGGCGAACGGGCCTCGGGGCTCTTCGTCAAGTTCTTGCTGCTCTTGATCGACAAGAAGCGCGTAGCCGCCTACGACGACATCGCGCGCGCGTTCGTGTCGCTCTACGAGGACTACAAGGGCATCGTCGAAGTGCGCGTCGTGACCGCGATTCCACTCGACACGGAGATGGAGCGCAAAGCCAAGGACGTCGTCGAGCGGCGT
>JAKEHA010000123.1 GCA_022615275.1 Candidatus Latescibacterota bacterium | reverse complement strand
GCGAGCGAGGACCTGAGAGCGGAGGGAAGCCCTCGATGCGAGCCACGAGCCGACAGACTCCGAGTCTCCGTCGTCATCCCCGCACGCAACGAGGAGGCGTCGGTCGGACTCGTGCTAGACGAGATACCACGCGGTCAGGTCGACGAGATCATCGTGGTCGATAACGGTAGCACCGATAGGACCGCCGAGGTCGCGCGGGCACACGGTGCTGCCGTGGTGCACGAGCCGACGCCCGGATACGGTGCCGCGTGCCTGGCCGGCATCGCGCGCGTCATGCAGTCGTCCAACGTGGTCGTTATCCTAGACGCCGACCATTCCGATTATCCGGGGGACTTGCATGCGCTGCTGGCACCCATCGCGGCGGGCGAGGCCGACATGGTCATCGGTTCGCGCACGCGGGGGGGCGCGGAGCCCGGGGCGCTCCCGTGGAATCAGCGCTTCGGGAATCGCCTTGCGTGCGCGCTCATGCGCGGGCTCTACGGCGTTCGCGCCACCGACATGGGCCCGTTTCGCGCCATCCGCCGCGACGCGCTGGACGCGCTCGGGATGCAAGACCGCACCTTCGGGTGGAATGTCGAGATGCACGCCATGGCGGTGATCGCGGGGCTCTCAATTATAGAAGTCCCGGTGCGCTACCGGCGGCGGGTGGGGACCTCGAAGATCTCGGGCACGGTAAGCGGCACGATTCGCGCGGGGACGAAGATCATCGGGACGATTCTGGTGTATTATCCGCGGTATCTAACAACGCGGAGGAAGCTGCAACAATGAAGATTCTGTTAAGCGTGATGGTGCTCTTGCTGGCCGTGGAGGCGAGGGGCTCACAGCTCCTCGTGCCCTACACAGACGCGCTGAGTCGATTCGTCGACGACGAGGGGCTCGTCGATTACGGCGCGCTCACGTCGGATCGGGAGAATCTCGACGCTTTCTGTCAGTCGTTGGCCGATATCCCGCAGCGGGACTTCGATGCATGGAGCGAAAGGGACCGCATCGCGTTCTGGATCAATGCGTACAACGCGTTCACGCTGAAGCTTATCATCGACAACTATCCCATCAAACCGTCGACCGGAAAGACCAAGTATCCCGCGAACAGCATCCGGCAGATTCCCGGCGCCTGGGAGCACAAGAAGTTCAAGGCGCTGGGACGCGAGGTGACACTCGACGAGATCGAGCACAAGATCCTGCGCGTCGAGTTCCAGGAACCGCGCATTCACATGGCGCTGGTGTGCGCGGCGATGTCGTGCCCGAAATTGCGCAGAGAGCCATATCAAGGCGAGAAGCTGGACACCCAGCTCGACGACCAGGCGCGCGTGTTTCTTTCCGACCTGACCAAGTTTCACATCGACCGCGAGGCCAACGAAGTGTGGGCGTCGCGCATCTTCGAATGGTTCGTCGACGACTTCCTGCCCGGGGCCACCAAAGAGAACCCGGGGCACGTCGCGCAGCAGAAGTCGCTGGCCGCGTTCACGTCGAAATACGTCTCGCCCGAAGACGCGAAATACCTCGCGGAGGGGAAGTACGTCGTGAAGTACTTCGACTACGATTGGACGCTCAACGAAGAGAAGAAATGAACCGGATTCATTGCATCGAGCACGTGCCGTTCGAGACGCCGGGGCGCATCGTCGATTGGGTGGTCGAGCGCGGGCATTCGTTTGCCTCGACACGCGTGTACGACGGCGAACCGTTTCCGGCGCTGGATTCGTTCGATTCACTCGTGGTGATGGGCGGGCCGATGAGCGTGCACGACGACGCGCGCTTCGCCTGGCTCGCGGACGAGAAGCGTTTGATCGAGGAGTCGTTGCGAGCGGAAAAGCGCGTGCTCGGCATCTGTCTGGGCGCCCAGCTGATCGCGAACGTGCTCGGCGCGCGCGTGTATCGGAATCGATTCAAGGAGATCGGCTGGTTTCCCGTTCAAGTCGCGCAACCCGGTCGCGCACAATGGAACCTTCCCACGGAGCTCGTCGCCTTTCATTGGCACGGAGACACGTTCGATTTGCCGAAGGGCACCGTCCATTTCGCCAAGAGTGCCGGGTGCGAGCACCAGATGTTTGGGATCGGCAGGAAGACTCTCGGGGTCCAATTCCATCTCGAAGTGACGCGCGCGGGCGTGGAAGACATGCTGCGCCACGGTGCCGCGGACCTGGGCGAGGGCCCGTACGTCCAGACGCCCGCGGAGATGGTGGCGGCGGAAGCGCCCTTCGCCGCTTCCCACGTGCACCTCGATACCATCCTCGATCGCTGGGCCGCGTGATCGGCGGGTTTACTTCGCGGCGCGGGTCGGCTACGCTCGCACGCAGAGCCCCGATTGGAGGTCCGTTCCCATGCAGCTCGATTCGACAGCCGCCGTCCGAAGCGCCTCGTGGAGGCGCATTGCGGCGATGCTTTTCTGCGCCGCGCTGGTCGCGTTCGCGTGCGACGACGACGACCCGCAGGCGCCCACCGAAGACGGACCGCCGGCGGTCGGGCTCACGGACCCGATTTGGGAGTACGATCGCACGCAGGGTCAGTCCATCACGGGCGGTTACGTGTATCGCGGCCCGTCCGTCGCCGCGCTCGTCGGCAAGTACGTCTACGCGGACCACTCGTCGCGACGCATCTGGGCGCTCTCCTACGACGGTGCTACCGCGAGCAACGAGTTTCTCACCACCATGCCGGACGGACTCTCGTCGTTCGGCGTGGCCGAAGACGGCGAGTTGTTCGCGTGCGGCTGGAATTCGGTGAACGCGACCAAGCTGCGCGGCTTCAGCGAGTCGGGGGGTGTCTACACGTTGACCGACGCCTTTCCGAACCTGACGTTCAATCAGCCGGTCGATCTCCAGAACTCCGGTGACGGCACCGACCGGCTCTTCGTCGTGCAGCAGGGCGGGATCATTCGCGTGTTCCCCAACGACCCCGCGGTGGCGAGCACGACGGAGTTCCTGAACATCGCGGTGCAGTGCTGCGGCGAGATGGGGCTCCTCGGACTCGCGTTCCATCCCGACTACGAGACCAACGGGTTCTTCTTCGTCTACTACTCGCTCGCCGGCGGCACGCCCTGGCGCGCGCGCCTCTCGCGCTTCCACGTCAGCGGCGACCCCAACGTCGCCGACGAGGCGAGCGAGAAGATCCTGCTCGAGTTCAACGACCGCGAAGGCAACCACAACGGCGGCGGGATGTGTTTCGACGACGACGGCTTCCTCTACCTGGCCATCGGCGACGAAGGCTCGGGCGGCGATCCGTACCAGAACGCGCAGAATCGCGAGGTCGTGTTCGGGAAGATCCTCCGTCTCGACATCGACCAGAACGTCGACACCGCTCCGTACTACGGCATTCCCGCCGACAACCCGTACGCGGTCAACACCTGGGGATTCCGCGAGGAGATCTTCGCGTGGGGTTTGCGCAATCCGTGGCGCATCTCGCACGACACGACCACCGACCGCATCTGGGTGGGCGACGTCGGGCAGGGAAGTTACGAAGAGATCGATATCATCGAGAGCGGGAAGAACTACGGGTGGGATTGCCGCGAAGGCATGCACGACTACCTCGGACCGCCCGACGGCCCGTCGCCCGCGTGCCCGCAATGACACGCATGGGGTTCGTCGCACTGGTCGTCGTGTCGGCGATCGCGACCGGCGCCGGCGCGCAAGGTCATCCGGGTTATCGCGTGGTGGAGGCGTTTCCGTCGCTCGAATTCAGGCGGCCGGTCGACCTCCAGAGCCCGCGCGACGGGACCAATCGCCTGTTCGTCGTCGAGCAAGCGGGCGTGGTGCGCGTGTTCACCAATCGCGCGGACACGCGCGCGAGCACGGCGTTTCTCGATATCCAGGACCGGGTCAACACCGACGGGAACGAGATGGGCCTGCTCGGCCTCGCGTTCTCTCCGTCGTTCGAGACCGACAAGACCTTCTTCGTCGATTACACCGCGTCGAAGTGGACGCGCCGCATCACGCGCGTGGCGCGCTTTCGCGCCGACGCCAGCGGGAGCACCGCGTCGCCCAACAGCGAGAACATCGTGATCGAGATTGCGCAGCCGTGGTCGAACCACAACGGCGGCCAGGTGGCGTTCGGCCCCGACGGGATGCTCTACATCGCGATGGGCGACGGCGGCAGCGCGGGCGACCCGCAGGGCAATGGGCAGAACCTGGGTGCCTTGCTCGGGAAGATCCTGCGCCTCGACGTTTCCAAACGTCCGTACGCGATTCCCGCCGACAACCCGTTTCGCGGCGACACGCACGGCTGGAAGGAGGAAGTGTGGGCGTACGGCCTGCGCAACCCGTGGCGCTTTTCGTTCGATCGGGAGTCCGGCGAACTTTGGACCGGCGACGTCGGCCAGGTGACGTGGGAGGAAGTCAACGTCGTCGAGAAGGGGAAGAACTACGGCTGGGATTGCATGGAGGGCTCAGGACCCTACGAACCCACGCACGAGCGTTCGTCGGCGTGCGCGGACGCGGGCGATTTCGTCGGCCCGGTGTGGGCGTACGGTCGCACCGAAGGCATCAGCATCACCGGCGGCTACGTATACCGCGGCACGGCGCTCCCGGATCTCGTCGGCTGGTACGTCTATGCCGATTACGGCACCGGTCGCGTGTGGGCGCTGCGCGACGGGGGCGGCGAGGCGGAGAACCGCTTGCTGGTCGACACCGACCTCATGATCTCGTCGTTCGGCGTGGACGACGCGGACGAGCTGTACATCTGCGCACACGACTACCGCGGCGAGCCGACCAAGATCTTCAAGCTGGTGGCGGAATGAGGCCCGATCTCGTCCAGGACAAGAACCGCACGCCCGCGATGTTCGACACCATCGCGCGGCGCTACGACCTCTTGAACCATCTCTTGAGCTTCAACGTCGACCGTCATTGGCGGCGGCAATTGGTGGCGTTCGCCGACGTACGAGCCGGCGAACGCGTGCTCGACGTTGCCACCGGCACAGGCGACGTGGCCATCGAGTTTGCGCGCGACGCAACCGCGGGGGAGATCGTGGGTGTCGACCTGTCGTCGGAGATGCTACGGGTCGCGCGCGACAAGCTCGCCCACTCGGGGCTTTCGCGCCGCATCGCGCTGCGCGAAGGCGATGCACTCGCCCTGCCCTTCGACGATGCTTCCTTCGACGTTGTGACCGTTGCGTTCGGTCTCCGGAATCTCCCCGACTATCGTCGGGGTGTGTGCGAGATGGCGCGCGTGCTGGCGCCGGGCGGGCGCGCGGTCGTGCTCGAGTTCCTGCCGCCGCGCGGCGCCGCCATGGTCGCCTATCGGGCCTACCTCTCGACCGTGCTGCCGGTGACCGGGCGCCTGGTGTCGGGGTCGCGCGAGGCGTACCGCTACCTGTCCGCGTCGGTGCGCGAGTTCATCTCCGAGGACGAGGTGCGGGCGCTGCTCGCCGGCGCGGGTCTTACCGGTGTCGAATCGCGCCGCCTGACCGGCAAAGTCGCGGGATTGTATCGCGGCGTCAAGTCGTGATAGCGTGACGACACGCCGTTCTCCCCATGGTTCAATCGCCCAAAAAAACCAAGGTGCTCTTCGTCTGCATCGGCAACATGTGCCGCTCGCCCATGGCCGAAGGATTCGCGCACAAGTACGGCGGGGACTTTCTGGAAATTTATAGCGCCGGCACCAACGCGACCGGCGTGGTCAGCGAGGATTCCATCGAGCTCATGCGCGAGCTCAAGATCGACATCTCGAAGGCGGTCTCCAACGGACTCGACGCAGTCCCGCTCGCCGAGATGGACATCGTGGTCTCGATGGCCCCGGTGCGCGCGCGCGCGCTGGTGCCGCGCGGCTTCCAGGGCAAGACCATCGACTGGAAGGTCGAAGACCCCGTCGGCAAGTCGCTGACCGTGTTTCGCCGCGTGCGCGACCAGCTCCACGTCCTGGTGAAGCAACTGGTCGAGGACGCCCGCCGCGAGCGCGAGCGCGTCGTGTAGCCATGCACTCGCTCGACGCCATCTTCAAGCCGCGCTCGATCGCCGTCATCGGGGCCACACCGCGTCCCCGCAGTATCGGGCGCGAGATCCTCAATAACCTGTTCGCGAACGAGTTCAACGGGAAGATCTTCCCGGTCAATCCCAAGTACGAGTACATCCACAGCACCAAGGCGTATCCGTCGGTGACGAACATCCCCGATCCGGTCGATTTGGCGGTGATCGTGGTTCCCGCGCCGCTGGTCCTGGGCGTGGTCGAGGAATGCGCGAAGAAAGGTGTGAAGGGGCTCGTCATTATCACGGCGGGTTTCCGCGAGATCGGTCCCGAAGGTGCCAAGCTGGAAGACGCCATCATCGACGTGGCCAAGCGACACGGCATGCGCATGATCGGCCCCAACTGCATGGGTGTGATCGACGCCACCCCGGACGTGCGCATGAACGCCACCTTCTCACCGGGCGTGCCACCCACCGGCACGGTCGCCTTCATGACCCAAAGCGGCGCGCTCGGCGTCGCCATTCTGCTCGCGGTGCAAAAACTCGGGCTCGGGTTCTCGTACTTCGCGAGTGTGGGCAACAAGGCCGACGTCGGTGCGATGGATCTGCTCGAGTATTGGGAGAACGACGCGCACACGCAATTGATCGCGATGTACCTGGAGTCCTTCGGCGACCCGCGCCGCTTCACCGAGCTGTCCAAGCGCATCTCCAAGACCAAGCCCATCGTCGTGGTGAAATCGGGGACCTCGGCGGCGGGCGCGCGCGCCGCGTCGTCGCACACGGGATCGCTGGCGGGGCTGGAAGTGGCGTCGGAGGCGCTGCTGCAACAGTGCGGGGTCAACCGCGTGTCGAGCATCGAGGAGATGATCCACGTGGTGGCGGGCTTCGTGGGGGCACCCATGCCGCGCGGCAACCGCCTGTGCATCGTCACCAACGCGGGCGGCCCCGGCATCATGGCGGTCGACGCGGCCGACGGCCACGGCCTCCAGATCGCCGCCCTCTCCGAGAAGACGCGCGCCGCGATGCGCAAGGTGCTGCCCGCGGAAGCGAGCGTCGACAACCCCGTCGACATGGTCGCCGGCGCCGGCCCCGACCAGTACGAGCGCGTGCTGGACCTGGTCCTCGCCGACGACAGCGTCGACGTCACCATCGCCATCTTCGTGCCGCCTTTGATGATCGAGCCCTTGGAAGTCATGCGACGCATCACGCGCGTGGCGCGCGCGCACGAGAAGCCCGTGTACTCCGTGCTGATGGCGGAGGAAAGCTACTACGAACGCATCCCGCGCGAAGTCCCCGACGCGGTCCCCATCTTTCGGTTCCCCGAAGACGCGGTCAAAGTGGCCGAGCACACCAATCGCTATCGCTTGTGGCGCGCGCGACCGGCGGGAACGGTGCGCACGTTCCCAGTCGATACCGCTCGCGCGCTCTCTCTGGTCGAGAGGAAGGCGAAGGCGGGCGGAGGCTATCTCGCCCCCGAGGACACGCACGCGGTGCTCGGGGCGTACGGATTCCCGACCGTCGGCCACGCCGTGGTTCCCATCGACGGCGATCTGCGCGCGGCGGCGCGCTCGCTCGCGTTTCCCGTCGTGCTCAAGGTGGTGGGCGAGAAGATCGTGCACAAGTCCGACGTGGGGGGCGTGATGCTCGGTATCCGCAACGAGAAAGCGCTCGAGCTGGCGCGCGAGACCATGCGCGCCTCGCTCTCCAAGGCGGGCGTGCTCACGCACGCGACCGGCTACCTGGTGCAAGAGATGGCGGGCGATTCGAACGGCAAGGAAGTGATCCTGGGTGTGGCGCAGGACCCCAAGTTCGGCCCCTTGCTCATGTGCGGCATGGGTGGGCGCTACGTCGAGATTCTGCGCGACGTCGCGTTTCGCGTCCTCCCCATCACCGACCTCGACGCGCACGACATGGTGCGCAGCTTCCGCTCCTTCCCGCTCCTCGAAGGTGTGCGCGGCGAGCCGCGCGTGGACGTCGAGTTCGTCGAAGAGCTGATCCTGCGCCTGGCGCAGCTCGTCGACGAAATCCCCGGCATCCAGGAGCTCGACATGAACCCCGTCATCGTGACGCCGACGCGCGCCGGATGCCGCGTCGTCGACGCCCGCATCCGCGCGCTCGGGGCTTGATAGCTGGCGCTTTTCCTCGTTGCCTTCATCCCGATTTCATCATCCAGTCGATCCGACGCCTCCGTAGGTGGATCAAGCGGTCCCGCGTTCGTGGTCTGGAACGACGGTCCGTCGTTAATCTGTCGGCGGCGACCCACACCGCTCCCTGACGGAGGGGTCCATCCCGCGTCGCCATGTCGAAATCCACGTCGGCCGACACCCCGTCGGCCGTCGCGCCCCTCGCGCGACCATGGAGGAGAACACCATGTCATCCCGATACACCATCTTGCTTGCAACGATCGCACTCGTGGGGGGACTCACCTTCGGATGCGAACGCGACAACCCGACCGCGTCGAACACCGACCCCCACACCAACGATGCCGAAGCAGCACTCGCCGAGGCGCCCACGCTCGAAGAGCTGGAGGCCGAAGTGCTGCGCGAGGTCGAAGGCACGCCCGCGAAGGGGGATCGCGCGACGGCGTGGGTGAACGAGATCACGGGACCGACCGTGATCGATCAACCCGGTGTCTATCGCCTCACCGCGGACTTCTCGACCGACGGCGACGGCATCGTCGTTCAGTCCGGCCGTGTCGTGGTGCTGCTGGGTCATCGCACCATCACCGGCCCGGGAGCGAAGGAAGGTCGCGGCGTCGTGGTCGAATCGGCCACTCACGTGCACATCGTAGGCGGCCGCTTCGTCAACCTCGGCATCGCGGTCGAGTTGAACGGTACCTCGCGCTCATCGGTGCAGGGGATCGCGGTCGAAGGGTCGGACGAGTTTGCCGACCCCGCGAACGGCATTCCGCCCCAGATCGGCGTCCTGTTGCTCAACAGTGCGCACAACCGCGTGGCCTGGAACCGAATCGACCTCGTGAATCTCGGAATCTTCGTGCGCGGGGGCGGGAGCTATCGCAACGACGTCGCGCTGAATCGAGTCACCGGCGGCGACTTGGGACTGCTCGCCGTGTGCTACAACCCGGCCCCGAACGCGGGACCGGAGGGACCGTCACACGACGAGATCTTTTTGAATCACTTCTCGCGCTTCCAGATCGGCGTGCAGTTCAACGCGGGCTCCGACAACCGCGCGAGTCGAAATCTAGTCGAATACTTTGTCGCGCCGTACGAGGATCCGAATGGCACCAACTTCTTCGTGAACAACCGCACGAAGCAGATCGAGCCGTAAGCGGAGAACGATCGAGCCGACGAGGTCGAACCCGGTGTGTCGATCCTCGTCGGCTCGTATCGCCGCCTACCGGCG
>JAKEHA010000122.1 GCA_022615275.1 Candidatus Latescibacterota bacterium | reverse complement strand
GTCGATCTCGGATTCTTTCTTCTGCACGCGGCGCACGAACACGTTGTATCCGACCAGCGCGGGGATGGCGGCGCCCAGGCCGGCGATGGTGCCGACCAGCGCTTCCGCGATGCCGGGCCCGACGACGTCGATGCTGGCCGCACCGCCTCCGGCCATGGCCAGGAAGCTGTGCATGATGCCCCACACGGTCGCGAGGAGGCCCAGGAACGGCGAACCGCTGGCCACGGTCGAGAGCAGGATGAGGTAGCGCTCCATCACCGAGAACTGGCTGCTCGCGCGTCCCTCGAGGAGGGTGCGCAAGCGCGTGCGCTCGGCCTCGGCGACCGCGCGGTCGTCGACGACCAGTTGTCCTTCGATGCCGCGCGAGGCGAGGTACATGTGGGCCTCGTTGAGCACGGCGGCTTCCACCGAAGGCAAGTAGCTCTCCGCCTCCGAGAGTGCGCTGGCCATGCCGCGCGTGCGGATCAGGTTCTTCAAGTCGCGCACCTTGCGGTCGAGCTGGCGGAAGAACCGCCAGCGCTCGATCATCACACCCCACGACGCGATCGACGCGAGCGTGAGGATGGTGAGACTCACCAGGCCGAAGACGCCGGTGTCGGCCAGGATTTGCTGTAGCGACGAAGCGGCGAACGGCGGTACCGAGACTTGCATCGAATCCATCTTTCGTTAGGGGAGGTCCATTCCTCGAGGGTGACCGGCCGATCTGGGCGGGAGGGGCCTCGGGCCGGCGCGTTTCGCTTAAGAAAAGCATCCCGCGGCGGGCCGCGCAAGCGCGTTCTTCTCGCCGCGGTCGCAACGACTTATACCGCCCGGCGGGCGCTAAGTTCGCGCTTCTCCGCCTCTCCGGGCATCTGTTATATTCTCCCACCGAACATGCCCGCAAGGGCATGTCGCGTTTATTGGGCCGGGACGACCGCCTCGGGAATGGATGGGCCCTGGTGGACCTCGGGGACTTCAAATCCCTATGTCGGGCGATGCCGTCCGAGGTGGGTTCGATTCCCACACATTCCCGCCATCTGTCCATGGCGCGACGGCGGGCCGCGTCCTTTTGTCACGTCCCCGAGTTTCGAGCGAAGGCCGTTGCGTATTCCAAGGATCGTCGCCGTCGTGATCGCGGTGCTCGTCGCCGGAGCGGGCGCGTCGGCGCCGATCGTACACGCCGCTCCCGCGGACTCGGTCGCGGCCGATTCGACGTTGGGCGCGGCACCCGCGGCCCCCGATACGATGCGCGCGATCGTGGTGCAAGACTCGCTGGGAATTCCGGGGACGCTCAAGGGGCAGACCGCGGAGCAGGATCCGGAACAGGTCAAGGCGATGCTCCAGCGCATGGGGTCGAGCGAGGTCGAAGGCGGTACGCAATGGGAGCGCAAGAAGAACCCCAAGGTCGCGATGCTGTGCAGTGCGCTGTTGCCGGGACTCGGACAGACCTACAATGGCCGGCGCCTCAAGGTCGGGCTGATGGTGGGCTTCACGTCGTACTACTTCGGTAACGGATGGCTCGAATGGAAGCGACACGAGGCGTCGATCGCCGCGCGTGACGCCTCGCCCCCGGGCTCGTCGACCTTCCTGCGCGAGAACGACAACGCGGAGATACACAAAGAGAATGCGCGCCGGTTTCTGTGGTGGGCGGGGGCGGTGTGGATCATCGGAATCCTGGATTCGTGGATCGACGCGCACCTCTACGACGTGCGCGAGTACACGCCGCCGGCACGGCCCCAGACGTCGGGATTGCCGGAGAGCGGGAACCCGACCAACTACGTGACGATCGGGTTCGATCTCAACTTCGCGAAATAGAGGAACTAGACGTCACGACATGACTTTCCCGCAGGACCGCATACGCAATTTCTGCATCATCGCGCACATCGACCACGGTAAGTCGACGCTAGCGGACCGCTTGCTGGAGCACACCGGCACGCTGACGAGCAAGCAAATGCGCGAGCAAGTCCTCGACACCATGGACCTCGAGCGCGAACGCGGCATCACCATCAAGAGCCACCCCATTCGCATGGTGTACCGGGCCCAGGACGGCATCGACTATCTGTTCAATTTGATCGACACACCGGGACACGTCGATTTCACCTACGAGGTCTCGCGCAGCCTGGCGGCCTGTGAGGGCGCCATCCTCGTGGTCGACGCGGTCCAGGGCATCCAGGCCCAGACGGTGTCGAACATGTATCTGGCGGCCGGGAACGGGCTCGAAATCCTGCCCGTGATCAACAAGATCGACATGCCGGCCGCGCGCGTGGAGGTAGTGGAGCAGGAGATCGAGGACTTGCTGGGTGCTGCGCCGGACGAGATCGTCAAGGTGAGCGCGCGCGAAGGCATCAACATCGATCTCCTGCTGGAGGCCATCGTCGCGCGCGTGCCGGCGCCCACCGGCGACCGCGGCGGAAAGTTGAAGGGGCTCATCTTCGACTCGTTCTATGACACCTACAAGGGCTCGGTCGTGTATGTGCGCGTGATGGAAGGCCGCGTCAAGAAGGGCGACAGGGTGCGCATGTGGTCGAAGGGGAACACCTTCGAGGCCATGGAGACGGGCTACTTCCGCATCGAGATGATCCCTGCCGACCTCCTCGATGCGGGCGAAGTGGGCTACGTCGTCACCGGCATCAAGGACATCCACGATATCAAAGTGGGCGATACCATCACGCTCGACGCCGACCCGTGCGACGCGCCGCTGCCGGGCTACGTCGACGTCAAGCCCATGGTGTTCAGCGGGCTCTACCCGGTCGAGGCCGAGGACTACGAGGAGCTGCGCGAGGCGCTCGACAAGCTGCGCCTGAACGACTCCTCGTTCATCTACGAGCCGGAGACGTCGGTGGCGCTGGGCTTCGGGTTCCGCTGCGGGTTCTTGGGTCTCCTGCACATGGAAGTGATCCAGGAGCGCCTCGAGCGCGAGTACAACCTGGACCTCATCACGACCATGCCCAACGTGGAGTACATCGTGCGGCTCAAGAACGGCGAGGAGCTGGTGGTCGACAACCCGGCGCAGTTTCCGCCCGAGGGCAGGATCGACCACGTGCGCGAGCCCTTCGTGCGGGTCGAGATCGTCACCCCGGCCGAGTACGTGGGCGGCATCATGACCCTGAACCAGGAACGGCGCGGCGTGTATATCGAGATGACGTACGTGACCCGGGACCGGGCGGTCCTGCGCTACGACATGCCGCTGGCTGAAATCCTGATCGACTACTATGATAAGCTGAAAAGCCTCTCCCGGGGCTACGCGAGCCTGGACTACGATTACATCGGGCACCGCGAGAGCAACGTGGTGCGGCTCGACATCGCGATCAACGGCGACCCGGTGGACGCTCTCTCGATGATCGTCCACCACGACAGCGCCTTCATGATCGGCCGCGACCTGGCATCGAAGTTGAAAGAAGTGATTCCCCGGCAGATGTACGAGGTCGCGATCCAGGCCGTGATCGGCTCCAAGGTGATCTCCCGGACCAATGTCAAGGCGCTCCGGAAGAACGTGACCGCGAAGTGCTATGGCGGGGATATCACCCGAAAGCGTAAACTGTTGGAGAAACAGAAAGAGGGCAAGCGGCGTATGAAGATGGTCGGCAAGGTCGAGATCCCGCAGGAGGCCTTCCTGGCCGTGCTCAAAGTCGAGAGGACGAGTTGACGGTGGCAAAACGCAAAAAATCGGTCATCCGGGAATACGCGGAGATCATCGTGCTGGCGGTGGCTCTAGCGCTGTTCGTGCGCACGTTCTTCGTCCAGGCGTTCCGGATTCCCTCCGAGTCGATGGAGGACACGCTCTTGGTGGGCGACTTCCTGTTCGCCAACAAGCTCCTTTACGGTCCCAAACTCCCGCTCATCGACGTGCGCCTGCCCGCGATACGCAGCCCCAAGCCGGGCGACATCATCATCTTCAAGTACCCGGGCGACCCCAAGATGGACTACATCAAGCGTTGCGTCGCGGTCGAAGGGCAGACCATCGAGCTGGTGGACAGCAAGCTCTACGTCGACGGTGTCATGCAGGACGAGGAGTTCACCAAGTACGTGTTCGGGTCGCGGCCCGACCGGCGCTTCGGCCCCTTCGAGGTGCCGGAGGGCCACATCTTCATGATGGGCGACAACCGCGACAACAGCGCCGACAGCCGCGCCTGGGGACCGCTCGACAAGCGGCTCATTTCGGGGAAGGCGATGTTCATCTACTTCTCCTGGAATCCGAGCTCGCACTCGGTTCGCTTTTCGCGCATAGGCGATGTGATTCGCTAAGCTCGCAACGCCGCCCGGCGGGTCCTGTCACTCGTCACCCCGCCGCCTGGCGCGGCGGGGGCGCCACGAGCGCCACCCGCCGGGGGACGCCACGTAGCCGAGACCGAAGTATTCACATGCGACCACTCTCCCTATATATCCACGTTCCGTTCTGCACGCGGCGGTGCTCGTACTGTTCGTTCTACCACGTGCCGAAGGAACGCGAGCGAGAGCGAGCGTTCGTCGACGCATTGGTCGACGAGATCGCCGTCGCCTTTGCGGAGATCGGACCGGTGTCGCTACGGACCGTCTTCGTCGGGGGCGGGACACCCACCGTGCTGGAACGGCACGAATGGGAGCGCGTGCTCGCGGCCATCGCACCCTTCTTCCCGCACGAAGGCGTGGAGGAGTTCACCGTCGAGATGAACCCCGAGGACGTCGACGCGCGCGTGGTCGACTTCCTCCGCGGCCTGGGTGTGAACCGGGCGAGCCTCGGAATCCAGTCGATGGACGCGGTCGGGCAGAAGGTGCTCAAGCGGTGCGAGCCCGAGGTCAACGAGCGCGCCATCGACATCGTTCGCGACCGCTTCGACAACGTGAGCTTCGACGTCCTCCTGGGAGTCCCCAAGACCACCGTCGACGACCTGTTCGCGACACTGCGCGGGCTGCTGGCCAAGGCGCCCAACCACTTATCGGTGTATGGGTTGGAACCCGGGGGTGACATGGGAGACGAGGTCGAGCGCTTCTTCCGCGCGGTTGACCCGGACCGCGTGGCTGATGAATACTTAGAGGCGTGCTCGATCCTGGCCGGGGCGGGGTACCACCATTATGAGGTATCGAACTTCGCCCGGCCGGGCTTCGAGAGCCGCCACAACCGCGTGTACTGGGACGGTGACGACTACCTGGGAGTCGGCCCCGCGGCCCACTCCTCGATCGGGGGCGAGCGCTTCGCGAACGCTCCGTCGATCGACGCCTACGTCGCGCGGTGGGGGCGAGAGCACCTTGCCGCCCGGCTTCGCGACGCGGGCGGCGACGAACGGCTCGAGAGCGCGATGCTCGCGTTGCGGACCGATCGAGGTATCGCACGCGAAGCGTGCGAAACGCGCGCCGTGGAGGACATTATCGATGACGGCCTCGCGATAGTCGAGAAGGGACGAATCCGGCTCACCGATCGCGGCTACTTGGTGCTCAACGATGTCGTGTTGCGATTGGTTTCGAAAACGCCATGCTGAACGAGAAGGACAAGCCCATACTCCGCGCCATCATCGACCTCTACGTCGGCGACGCGGTGCCCGTGAGTTCGCAGCGCGTACACGACTCGGGGCGCTTCCGCATGAGCACGGCCACCATTCGCAACCACATGATGGTGCTCGAGCGCGCGGGCTACATCGCCAAGGCCCACGTCTCGTCGGGACGCATTCCCACCGACGAAGGCTACCGCGCCTACGTCGACGAGTTGCAGGCGGGCGCGGTGCGCTCGCGCGGCGACGGGCTGGCCGCCGTGCGCGACGAGTTGCGCGACGACCTCGACGTGAACGGCGTCATGCAACGCGCGTCGCAGCTTTTGGGCGCGCTTTCACAGCACGTCGCGGTGGTCTACGGGGCCATCGTGCAAGAGAGCCGCGTGCGCACGGTGCGCCTCTTGCGCTTGGAAGGGGCCAAGGTCATCGTCGTGGTTCACCTGATTCCCGACTACGAGCGCACCGTCGCGCTGCGCGTGGATCGCGACGTGTCCGCGGACGCGTTCGCCTCCGCCGAGCGCCTCCTGGATCGCACGGTGGCGGGGCGAAGCCTCGAGGAGGCGCGCGCGCGCCTCTCCGAGATGGTCCGCGACAACGTTACAGACGAGGGCATCGTGGTGGGGGAGATCGCGCTGCGGCGGGACGACGTCTTCTCGGAGCCGGTCGCGGTCGAGTTGTGCTTCGAAGAGCCGGGGCAGATGCTGGCCCAGCCCGAGCTATCCGACCCCCGCACGCTCCAGCTTTTGCTCCGAATCTTGCACGACCGCGGCTATTTGACCTCGATCCTGGCCGACCGGCGGTTGAACAGCGTCGAGGTCACCATCGGCAGCGAACACCGGGACGACACCATGCGTCCCTTCAGCCTGGTAACGGCGGGGTATCGCATGGGTGCTGCGCGCGGCGTGCTCGGCCTCATCGGGCCGACGCGCATGCGCTACGACCTGGCTCTGGGCCTGGTTGAATCGATGTCGCGCGAATTGTGTGCGATCGGGGACGAGCGTTTCTAACGCATTGGCATCAGCAGGAGACCGCAGAGCGTGAAAGACAAAGATACACAGCAGCCGACCGATGTCGACCGCGAGGTCACGCACACCCGCGAGGCGCCCAATGACCGCGTCTACGACCTGGATTCCGACTCCGCGGAGCCCGTGGGCGACGGCGATCCCGACGGGGATCTGGTCGACGTCCCCGCCGACGTCGAATCCGGCGAGGGAGAATCCGGCGTGTCGGATCCCAAGAAGCGCGGGCGACAGCTCAAGTTCTCGCGCCGTGACGTGCTCGATCGCTTCCAGGAAAAAAATTCCGCCATCGCGCGACTGACGAAAGAAAAGCAGGCGCTCGAAAAGAAACTGACCGCCCTTGAAGCCGAGAAATCCTCGTTCGAAACCCAGTCGAAAGACCACAAGGACCGCTGGCTACGGACGGCCGCCGAGTTTGAAAACTACCGCAAGCGTTCCGCGAAGGAATGGGAATTGCTTAAACAGCAGTCCAAGACCGAAGTCATTCTCGATGTTCTCAATTCGTTGGATGATTTCGAGCGGGCCTTTGCGGCGGTGGACGCGACCGACGAGAGCGAGTTCGTTCGAGGCATTCGCCTGATCTATAACAACTTGCTCCAGGTCCTCCAGAAGCTGGGCGTCACCGAACTCGACGCCATGGGGGCCCCCTTCGACCCGAACCGTCATATGGCGATCGGGCAAATCGAAACCGGCGAGGTTGCTTCCGGCCACGTCGCCCAAGTCGCCCAGAAGGGGTACGCCCTGAACGGCTCCGTCATCCGCCCCGCCCGCGTCGTCGTGGCCAAGTAGCGACGGCGATCGTTCGAAGACACAACCGATTTGCACGGCGCGTCGCGTGCGCGGCTCGCACTGGGACGCCGCACCGGCGCGACCCGTGCGGGGCTAGAAGAGCGTCGCAAGGAGCTGGAGATGTCCAAGGTCATCGGGATCGATCTCGGAACCACGAACTCGTGCGTGTCGTTCATCCAGGACGGCGAGCCGACGGTCGTCACCACGCCCGAAGGCGCGCGCACGACGCCCTCGGTGGTGGCGTTCGCGAAGAACGGCGAGCGCCTGGTGGGCCACATCGCCAAGCGCCAGACCATCACCAATCCCACGCAGACCATCTACTCGGTCAAGCGCTTCATGGGCACCCGCTTCGAGGAGATCAAGAACGAAGCCGCGATGGTATCCTACACCGTCGAAGCCGGTCGCAGCGGTGAAGTCTTGATCAAGGTCAAGGACCAGAACTTCCGCCCCGAAGAGATCTCCGCGATGATCCTGCAGACGCTCAAGAAGGTGGCCGAGGACTTCCTCGGCGAAGAGGTCGAGAAGGCGGTCATCACGGTACCGGCGTACTTCAACGACGCGCAGCGCCAGGCGACCAAGGACGCGGGACGCATCGCGGGGCTCGACGTGCTCCGTATCATCAACGAGCCCACCGCGGCCGCACTCGCGTACGGGCTCGACAAGTCCAAGACCGGCATCGTCGCGGTGTACGACTTGGGCGGCGGCACCTTCGATATCTCGATCCTGGAGCTCGCCGACGGCGTCTACCAGGTGAAGTCGACCTCGGGCGACACCCACTTGGGCGGCGACGACTTCGACCGCATCATCATGAACTGGGTCCTGGGCGAGTTCAAGACCCAGTGCGGCATCGACATCGCGGGCGACAAGATGGCGATGCAGCGCGTGCGCGACTCGGCCGAGAAGGCCAAGTGCGAGCTCTCTACCACGCTCGAGACGACCATCAATCTGCCGTTTTTGGCCGCCGACGACTCGGGTCCGAAGCACCTCGAGCTGCAGATGACGCGCGCGAAGCTCGAATCGCTGGTCGAGCCGCTGATTCGCAAGACCATCGATCCGTGCCGCACCGCGCTCCACGACGCGGGCATCGCGACCACGCAAATCGACAAGGTCATCTTGGTGGGCGGCTCGACGCGCATGCCCGCTGTCCGCGAGGCCGTGAAGAAGTTCTTCAATCAGGAGCCGCAGAAGGGTGTGGACCCGGACGAAGTGGTCGCCAAGGGTGCCGCCATCCAGGGCGGGGTGCTGACGGGACAGGTCGAAGAAGTGATACTTCTCGACGTGACTCCGCTCTCGATCGGCATCGAGACCTTGGGCGGCGTCATGACGAAACTCATCACGCGCAACACCACGGTGCCGACGCGCAAGACGCAGATCTTTTCGACCGCGTCGGACAACCAGCCGGCTGTCAGCGTCCACGTCCTCCAGGGCGAGCGCGAGCTCTCCAAGGACAACCGCACGTTGGGGCGCTTCGACCTGGTGGGGATCCCGCCCGCGCCGCGCGGCGTGCCGCAG
>JAKEHA010000121.1 GCA_022615275.1 Candidatus Latescibacterota bacterium | reverse complement strand
GTCGCTCGCGCGGCGCCCGCCGATCTTGAGCGCTGAGAAGGTGGGCGGAATCATCTTATAGTCGCCCACGAACTGGGCCGCTGCCGCGCGAATCTCCTCGATCGATAGCGGCGGAACCGGCGCTTCGCGCACGACCTCGCCTTCGGCGTCGAGGGTCGTGGTCTCGATCCCCAGGCGCACGCCGAAGCGATACTCCTTTTCCAGGTTCATGAAGTGCTCGACCGCGCGCGTCGCGTGGCCGGTGCACACGAGCAGCACGCCGCGCGCGAGCGCGTCCAGCGTACCGGCGTGGCCCACGCGCCGAAGCCCCGAGAGACGCCGTAGCGCGGCCACGATCTCGAAGGACGTGGGCCCCGGCGCCTTGTCGATCACGAACACTCTGTTGTCGAAGCGATTCGTCATTCGTCTTCCGGTTTCGGTTCGTCGCCGGGTACGGTGCCGGTGTCGCGCAGGGCCTGCTCGATGCGGAACGCGCGGTCCAGCGAGTCGTCGTACACCCAGCGCAGCTCGGGTGCCACCCGCACGTCCATGTGCCGCACGAGCACGCGGCGCAGGAAGCCGGACGCGGCCTTGAGCGCCTTCATGCTGGCCGCGCGCTGCACCTCGTCGCCCATCACGCTGAATAGCACCTTCGCGCTCGACAGATCGTTGGTCACGCGCACCCCCGTGATGGTCACCAGCCCGACGCGCGGGTCCTTGAGCTCGGTCAGCACCAGCTCACTCAAGACTTCCTTGATGAGCTCGTTGACGCGCTCGATTCTGTAGTTCGGTCTGGTCATGTTCTTATCGCGATTCGACGAACGCTGCCCGGCGGGTCCTGTCGCTCGTCACCCCGCCGTCTGACGCGGCGGGGGCCCCACGAGCGCCACCCGCCGGGGGACGCTCACAGGTCAGGGATCGATCGCACCGGCCCGTATCCACCGACTCAACGAAACTCCTCGAGCGCGTCCGCGAGTTCCACGCGATGGTCCCCTTCGATGAAGCGGCGCACTTGCCCGCAGGTCCCGTCCACCGATTCCCGATCCGAACCGACGATCGCCACCGCGATCAGACAGCGCTGCCACTTGTCCTGATAGTCGATCTCCGCCACCGAGACGTTGAAGCGGCTGCGGAGCCTCGCTTTGAGGCTCTTCAGCACGAAGCGCTTCTCTTTCAACGAAGAAGAGCCGGGGATCAGAAGGTCGACGGTCAAGAGCTTGACCAACATCGCATGAACCACGCCCGGCGCGTGTCTGGCCGCGGCGCGGTTAGACCACGCGGGCCTTCTCCTCGACGACGAACGCCTCGATGATGTCGCGCTCGACGAAATCGTCGAAGCCGGAGACGCCGATACCGCACTCGAAGTTCTGCGCCACCTCGCGCGCGTCGTCCTGGAAGCGCTTGAGCGAGCTGATCTTGCCTTTGGAGATCACGTCGTTGTTACGAATGACGCGCGCGCTGGCGTTGCGCTGGATGGCCCCCTCCACCACCATGCAGCCCGCGATGGTGCCGAGCTTCGACACCCGGAAGATCTTGCGCACTTCCGCGCGCCCGAGCACGCGCTCGACGAAGACCGGCTCCAGCATGCCCTTGAGCGCCTTGTCGACGTCGTCGATGGCCTCGTAAATGATCTGGTAGCTGCGGATCTCGATGCCCTTGAGCTTCGCGATGTCCTTCGCCTTGGGCGTCACCTTGGTATTGAACGCGATGATGACCGCGTTGGTGCTCTGTGCCAGCAACACGTCCGATTCCGACACCGCGCCCACGCCGGTGTGCACCATGTTGATCTTGATGCCCTCCACGTTCATGGGCACGAGGCTGTCGCGCACCGCCTCCATGGAGCCGTTGGTGTCGGCCTTCAAGACGACGTTCAGCTCCTTGACGGTGCCGGTCTGGATCTGCGCGTACAGCTCCTCGAGGGTGAGCGCCTTGGTGGGCTGGAGCTCCTTCTTGCGCAGGACTTCCTGGCGCGTGACGGCCACCTCGCGCGCCTCGCGCTCGTTCTTGACCGCGATGAACTGATCGCCCGCTTCGGGCATGCCGTTGGCGCCCAGCACCACCACCGGGGTCGAGGGGCCCGCTTCGCGCAGCGCGCGCCCGGCGTGGTCGAACAGCGAGCGCACCTTGCCGTACTCGTTGCCGACGACGAACACGTCGCCGATGCGCAGCGTCCCCTGCTGCACGAGAACGGTGATCAGAATGCCGCGCCCCTCTTCCTTGCGCACCTCGACCACGACACCCTGCGCGCGCGCGGTCGGGTCGGCCTTGAGCTCCGCGAGCTCGGCCTGCAACAGGATCATCTCGAGCAGCTTGTCGATGTTCTTGCCCGTCTTCGCGGACACTTCCACGGAGACCACGTCGCCGCCGTAGCCTTCGACCAGCACGCTCTGCTGCGCGAGCTGCTGCATCAACCCGGCCGGGTTGGCGGTGGGAAGATCGACCTTGTTCATGGCCACGATCATGGGCACCTTGGCCGCGCGCACGTGGTTGATCGCTTCGATGGTCTGCGGCATGACGCCGTCGTCCGCGGCCACCACCAGCACGACGATATCGGTGCTCTTGGCACCGCGCGCGCGCATGGCGGTGAAGGCCTCGTGGCCCGGCGTGTCGATGAAGGTGATCTTCCCGTTGGGCGTCGTGACCTCGTACGCGCCCACGTGCTGCGTGATGCCGCCCGCTTCGCCCGCGGCGACGTTGGCCTTGCGAATGTAGTCGAGAATCGACGTCTTGCCGTGGTCGACGTGGCCCATGACGGTCACC
>JAKEHA010000120.1 GCA_022615275.1 Candidatus Latescibacterota bacterium | reverse complement strand
TGACTCCGTTGATGGTGTACGGCATCCCGGAGGTGTCCCACCACCACCGCCACTCGTCGACGCCCTGCCACTCGATCGAGATGTCGTAGTCCGCTCCCAACAACATCTCGACCGCGACCGGCACGTCGTGGAACCGCAGGCCGGATCCACTGGAGTACACGGTGCCCTCGGAGACGAGCGCGCCGCGGACGATGCCCGCCGCTTCGTACACGCGTGCAGTGATCGGCTGCCCCGCGGGAACGTCGGCCATCCAGCCCACGCTGTAGATCTGCTGGTTGATGAGCGAGGTCACGTACGCGCCGTAATCGGAGAAGTCCTGCGACGTCGAGTTCGGCGGGGGGAAGACGTCGGTGATCTTCTTCAGATCGAAGGGCGCGCCGCCCGTCTTCTCGTCCCAGCCGGCGCGGAAGTGCATGATGGCGGAGTTCCCCGGGTTGCCGCCGATCTCCGCGTCCACGACCTGGAAGATATCGCGCGTATAAGGCGCGACACTTAGATCGCTCCACCACATCCACTGGTTGGTGAGTCCGAACTGGATGGCGAGGTCGTAGTCCTGGCCCTCCTCGAGTTGCACGTTGATCGGAATGTCGTGCCATTGCATGCCGGGTCCGGGAACGACGTACGTCCCCGATGCAATCAGAGCGCCGCGGACATTACCCACGGCTTCGTACACGCGCGCGGTCAGCGTCTCACCCGCGTCCAGGTCGGCGTTCCAACCGAACGAGCACATCTGCGCGGTGTCCAACACCTTGATGAAGATGCCCCGTTCCTGGTTCTGGTTGGTGGACGCATTGGGCGGCGCGCCCGGTCCTGCCAGGTCGGTGACCTGGGCTGCACCCGGCGAGCTTCCGATGAGCTCGAAGTGCGGCAGAGCGAAGTTGCCCGGGTTGCCGTTGGCGGAGCCGTCGCGCACGCGAATCGCGCCGCCGACGTCGAAAGGCTCGGCGATTCCAAATTCGTTCCACCATTCCCACGCGGTACCGGCCGGGACGACCATCACGATCTCGTAGTCCTGACAGGCCTGCAAGGTATAATTGATGGGGACGAACTGCGTCATGTCGACGAGCTGCGTCGATGCGATCGAGTTGGCAGCGAGCAGCGCGCCGCGAGTCGTGCCGTTGGCGGCGTAGACGCGTGCGGTCAAGGTCTGCGGCAACGTGGCGTGCTGGAGCTTGTACCCGATGGCGCACAACTCGAAATCCTTGATCGCGGTGACGTACACGCCGCGCTCGTTGGTGGCGCCGTCGGCGCCGAAGTCGGTCGGCGGTGTCGGCGGCGTGAGGGCGAGAGACGCGCCGTCGCAGTCGCCCGGCACACCCACGTGGAGCACGGTGGACCGGCCCGCGCTGATGTTGCTGTAGCAGTCCTCGAACGTGTAGTTGTCCGTGTACACGCCCGCGCCGAAGGCGTTGGCCCCGGCATTGATGCTGACGTTCACGATGGTCGCGCCGAGAGGGGCGAGTTGGCCCGTCGTCGCCGAGGCCGTGTTCCAGAAGTCCACGCCCGAGAGCGTCCACGTGAACGCCGCGTTGCCGGTATTCTCGACCAAGTAGGCGACGCTGTTGGGATTGAACGGTCCGCCCACGAATCCGCCCGACACCAGACCGGGGAAGGGCGTCACGTTGATGAACCCCGGGCCCGCGGGAGACGTCGCGCCCACGCGCGTGCCCCACGTGGTCGCGGTGGCCGTGTATTGGCCGTAGAACCACAGCGTGTTTCCGTCGAATGGGTCCAGGTCGCACCCGTAGTAATCCCCCCAGCGGAAGGGATCGGCCGCAGTACCCGCGTTGACGAGATCGTTGTAGTTCGTCAATCCAGCCGCGAGGTAGTTGAGACCGCCTCCCCACGGCCCGCCGTTGGCCAGGTCGATATAGACCGAACCGCCGAAGTCACCCGGGCCGCCCCATGAACTGGTGACGATGCCGTTGAAGTTCTCGTCGAAGTCGACCGCCGGGTAGGCCAGGTAGTAGCCGGAGACTCCCAAGCCGGTTTGAAAGTCGACGGTAGCGAGAAACGGCTGCACTTGATACGCGCGGATGATGGATCGATCGACCGGCTCGCCCCAATTGTGACGCAACGCCTGCCCGGTCCATATGTCGCCGAAGGCATACGCCGCGTTGAGCAGGCGCGCGTCGCCGCAATCGACGAACGTTCCATCCGGCTGCTGCATCGGCGGCGGGTCGTCGTACGGGGCCACCGGGAAGTTGAACGACGTCAGCGAGACGGGAGCGCAGGGCGGGCCGTTGAGCCGCCAAACCGTTAGAAAGGCCGCTCCGTAGCTCACGGAGTTGATGAAGAGATAGTCACCCGGCCACGAATTCATATCGCACGCGCGCAGGGAGAAGGCCAGGCTGCCATCTCCTGGGTTGGTGAGGCTCCAGAAATCCCACCAGCAGATACCCCCCAAATCGAGCACGTCCGCCTTGTCCAGGTTTCGGATCTTCGCGTATTGGAAGATCGGCGGCGACGACCAGTTGAACTGGTTGGCCGTGATGTGAATGCCGTCGGGGCTGGTGCCGATGTCCTGATAGTCCGCCCAGAACGCGGTCGGCGTGCCGCCGTCGACCGTGAAATCGAGGTGATACCAGTTCCAGGCGCCGATAGGATCCGAGTCGTCCGAGAACAAGAGCAGCACCCAGGACTGCTGGGTGGCGTTGTTCCGCACGCAGCAGGTGATGAACCAACGCCCGTCCCAGACGTCGTAAATGACCTTGGGATCGAAATAGAAGTTCACGGCGTCTCCGACGAAGGCGGCGATGTCGTTCTCGTAGAGGTTGTTGCCGCACTTGTCGTAAATGGCGAAGCGCGCGTTGACGACCGCGATCACGTGGCTCGGGCCCGCCGAGACGTCGGGGTCGGGCGGGCGCAGGCTGGTTTGCGCGATTCCTTCCCACGACTGCGTCAGTGCGGGGGCCAAGGCGGCCGCGAGGCGTTTGTCTTGGATCGCCTGTGCGAGCGGCTTGCCCGTCGCGGGATCCACGCCGCGCACGAGATCGGGGTCGGCGACGAACTGGTCGGGCAGCTTGAGGTTCCAGGTCACGTTACCGTTGCGCACGTCGGCGGGGACGTAGGGCGTGATCGCGGGAAGCCGATCCGTCGTGGACCGTGTACCCCCCAGGGTGGCGGTCCCACCGGATCCGCCGATATCGTGCGTTACGCCCCCGGTCGTCGGACGCGCCATCGCGGTCGCGGCCGCTTGGTCGAGCGCCTGGCGGCGGAGCGTGGGGTCGCGCGGCAGGGGCGCCACCAACTCGCCATTGACCCACTTGGCCTCGTCCGGTTCCGCCGCCGCCGGTGCGACGGTCGGTTGCGCCGTGGGTGTGGCGTCCGCGGGCGCGACCGTGGGCTCGAGACCCGGAGGTTGGCCGGAAATCTCAGATTGATCGAAGGTGCGCGCGTCGGAAACGACCAAGAAGGCCGCAACCGCGAGCACGATGACCACGGAATACCACGAGAAACGTCGATCGACGTTGAACATCGCGTAAAACCTCCCGTGCGCGGCGTTTTGGGGCGCCGTGATGGTTCGGGTGCACAGAAGTGGCCGCAGTACTTGCGGTACCGGCGCGGTGTTGGGCGAGATCAGGGGCAGTGCGCCGGAATGGCTATCGCAGAATTAGGACGAAAGCGTAGCACTCCCGACACGACAGGGGAAATAAATTCTCAAGAATCTTCTAAAGCGACGGGGAGGAAACCGCTGGGACGGCCCCCTACGCATGTCGTAGCATGGGGCGCGGGCGAGTAAGGCGCTCGATTCATGGCTGACGCTCTCTTCTGGCATCGACTCCAGTTCGCGTTCACCGCGGTCTATCACTACATCTTTCCCCAGCTCACGATGGGGCTCGCGCTCCTCATCGTGGTGATGAAGTGGCGGGCGCTCCGCACCGGCCAGGCGCATTGGGACGACGCCGCGCGCTTCTGGATTCGCATCTTCGGTTTGAACTTCGCGGTCGGCGTGGTCACTGGAATTCCGATGGAGTTCCAGTTCGGCACCAACTGGGCGCGCTTCTCCGAATACGCGGGCAAGGTGGTCGGGCACACGCTCGCGATGGAAGGACTGTTCGCGTTCTTCCTCGAATCGGGGTTCATTGCGATCTTGGTATGGGGCGAGAAGCGCGTCGGTCCGCGCGGACACTTTCTTGCGGCGCTCGCGTTGTGGATCGGGAGTTGGCTCTCGGGCTATTTCATCATCGCCACCAACGCCTTCATGCAGCGGCCGGTGGGCTACGGCTTCGCCGCGGACGGAACCCTGCGCCTGACGGACTTCTCCGCGTTCCTTTTGAATCCGTGGGCCATTGCGCAGTATGCGCACACGATGATCGCTTCCGTGGTGACGGCGTCGTTCGTCGTCACGGCCGTGGGTGCGTACTACGTTCTGCAGAACCGCCACGCGGAGAGCGCGCGGGCATTCCTGCGCGTGGGCATCACGGCGGGGTTGATCTCGAGCGTGCTGGTCGCGTTTCCGACCGGCGACATCCAGGCCAAGCTGGTCGCGAAGCACCAGCCGGTGGCGCTGGCCGCGATGGAGGGGCGCTTCGAGAGCGGCCCGCGCGCCGGCATAACCCTGATCGGCCAGCCCAACGTCGATCAACGGCGCCTCGACAACCCCGTCACCGTTCCCGGCGTGTTGAGCTTCCTCGCCTACGGGACGTTCCACAGCGACGTCGCCGGGTTGAACGAGTTCCCCGAGAGCGACTGGCCCGACAACATCGAGTTGCTCTATTACAGTTTCCACGTGATGGCCGGGCTGGGGACGATCATGATCGGCGTCATGCTGCTCGCGAACTTGTTGCGGTGGCGCGGCCGCCTAGAACGATCGCGAGCCGTGCTGTGGATCCTGATGTTGATGTTCCCGTTCCCGTACATCGCCACCACCGCCGGCTGGCTCACCACCGAGCTGGGGCGGCAGCCATGGGTCGTTTACGATCTGCTGCGCACCGCCGACGCGTCCAGTCCCGTGGTGCACTCGGGCACGGCGCTATTCACGTTGATCGGCTTCTGCGGGATGTACTTCGTACTGGGCGTGTTGTTCCTGTTCCTGGTGGCGCGCGAGATCGCGCACGGGCCGGGCGAAACGCGGCACGCAGGGGTGCACCATGGTTGAGCTGTGGTTCGGCATCGTCGCCGTGATGCTCACGATGTACGTCGTGATGGACGGCTTCGACCTGGGCGCGGGTGTCTTGCACCTCTTCGTCGCGCGCACGAACGCCGAGCGGCGGGCGGTGCTAGCGGCCATCGGACCGTACTGGGACGCCAACGAGGTGTGGCTGCTCGCCACCGGCGGCGCGCTGTTCGTCGCCTTCCCGAAAGTACTCGCCTCCGGGCTCTCGGGCTTCTACTTCGCGATCTTCCTCGTGCTGTGGTCCTTGATCCTGCGCGGGATATCGATCGAGTTTCGCAGCCACGTCACCGCACCCATGTGGCGGGCGTTTTGGGATTCGACCTTCGCGCTCGCGAGCATTCTCCTGTGCATCTTCTTCGGGTGCGCGCTCGGCAATCTGCTGCGCGGGCTTCCCCTTGACACAGATGGGTGGTTCTCGCTCTCACTGTTCACGGATTTTTCGGGGCGCATGCCGGTTGGTATTCTGGATTGGTACACGGTATCGGTGGGAGTGTTCGCGTTGCTGGCGCTCGTGATGCACGGGGGCGCATACCTCGCGTGGAAGACGGACGACGAGGTAGGCGCTCGAAGCTGCAATCTCGCGTACGTGGCGGCACTCGTGGTCGCGGCGCTCTGGCCCGTTATGACCTTCGCGACCGTGCGCGTGAACCCGCTCATGTTCGACCATTTCGTCTCACGACCGCTGGCGTGGATCTGCGTCTCGCTGGCGGTCTTCGGCCTGGTCTCCGTGTTGGTGGGCCTTCGTCGCGGGTCGCATCGGCGCGCGTTTTTCGGGTCGTCGGCGTTTCTCTTGGGATTGATGGCGGCGACGGCAGTGTCAATCTATCCGGTGATGCTGCGCGGCATCGGCGAAGGGGTTTCGATACTGGCCACGGAAGCGAGCAACGACGTCGAGGGTCTGCGCACCGCGACGCGCTGGTGGCTGGTGGGCATTCCGCTGGTCGTCGTGTACTTCGCGATCCAGTTCCGCGTCCACGCGGGCAAAGCAACCGCGCATCGTGAGAGCGAAGGCTACTAGCAGGTTGCTGAAAAACCCTTGGTCAATGTCCCGGGGATGATTCTACGATGGTGCATGCGATAACCAGGAGGTAGCGCGTGCGCGGCAATC
>JAKEHA010000119.1 GCA_022615275.1 Candidatus Latescibacterota bacterium | reverse complement strand
GGCGTCGGGACGCCCACCTTTCTGGGCCCGCTCCGCGCCCTTGCGAAACGCGTGGTAGCGGGCGAGCGACGGGAACACGAGGAGGCCGAGGCTCTCGCCGAGTTGACCGATAATGACGAGGCACGCGCCGTTGACGGCGAGCTTGGGGATGTCGAGCCGGATTACTTGGTCGTCGTGGGCCACCTTCCAGGGCGCGACGCGATATAGGATGCCGGCGTTGTGAAAGAGGTCCTCGACGGTCGCGGCGGGAATGCGTCCGTCTTCGAGATAGCTCACGTCTTGCTGCGGCGACGGCATCTCTTTCTGCATGAGATCGAGCAATGCATCGAGTTCGGGTGTGGGCGCGACGGTGATGGGAATGGAGTCGGCGATAGCGGCGCGCACCTCGGCGGCGAGGGCGGCGTCGCTGACGCGCAGACGATGGGGCCGTCGGGAGGCGCTGCCGAGTGGTTCTTGGAGTGCGCGCTGCAAGGCGCGCCCGAGGGCGCCGTCGACGTTATCGGCGGCGCACAACTCCTGGCCGACGACGAGCCCGGATGGTTGCTCCATCCAGACGACGAGTGTCACGCGATAGGGCTCCGCGTCTTCGGTGACGAAGAACGGAGGCGAAATACGCCCTCCGATCCACTCGCTCTTGGGCTCGAGCTTGGTGAGCTTGGGGCGGGCGGTCTTGCGCTTGGTGCTCAAGTTGCTCGTTCGTAGAGGATAGCCGCGGTTATTTCATCCGGTCGCAGATCGTAATCCTTGGCGAGCGCCTCTACACTCTCACCGGCGTCCACACGTTTCACGATTATCTCGGTTGAAATACCCCTGCTCACCGACACAGGTCGACCGAACTTTAGAGCGGGATCGATGACAATAACCTTCGAGCGATCGTTGTCGTCGGAGAGAAACGGGTAGAGCCTAACCGGAATGCTCAACTTCCAAACCAGGCGGTCCAGATGCGCTTCCAATACGCTGTCCATGGCGTATTGTCCCGATCGCGAGAGGTTGATCAGCGTGCCGTACTTACGGATGAACAGTTCGCGATTGGCGTAGAGTTCTTCTCGGACTAGAAGGTGCTCGACACCGAGTTCGGCCTCCGCGTAACGAATGGCCTTTCGCAGGTCTTTCACCGAGATCTCGTGAACCGTCCTGAGCGCGCGGAGTACGTGTGCTTCCACGAGGTTCGCGAAAGAAAGAAGCTTCCTGTCGCCGTCGCTGAGGGCAATGAGAGGACGAAAGAACCCCTTGCCGGCACCGCGAGGATACGAGCGCCCAACTGTCCACGAGCGGAGTGTCGCCGGCGCCATCTTCAAGTAGCGGGCGGCCTCGGCGATCCCATAGGCGGGGATGTCTTGGGGCGCCGTCGCGTGAGTCTTCATCGTTCGATTGTTCGTAGGCGGACCTCCTGAACGAAATTCTAGCCTTCGAGGGTTGAGCTGGCAACATCGGTCTGATCCCTGGCCCATAACGACCGGACGGCGCGACCGGGAAGACTCGTCGCCCCTCGGTTAACCCTCGCACCACCACCCCACGCATAATCCCTTCCCCCCCGAATCCTGCGTTCCTGTTGACGAGCGATGGGATCATCCATCGCCGAACCAGGAGGCTTCGAAATGAATCTTCGTTCAGGAAACCCAATCGTGGCGGCCGCGTGGGCGGCCGTGGCTCTTTCGATCGTCGCGGGCGCGCCCGCGGCGGAGACCGTCGACCAGGAGAATCCGCTGGGCGCATCGGTGGTGTATGCGAGTTGCGGGGTCGGGCCGGGAGTCTCTCGCAGGGGTTCAGCTCGGCGATGACGCCGCTCTCGGCGGCGGAGATCATGATGCAGCCGTCGCCGCCGGAGGGTGTGCGCACACTTCGTATCCGCGAGGGTGGGGTGGACGGTCCGGTGGTGGGAGAGGCGAGTGCGGAGAATCAGTCGGGGTGGACGCGGTATGACTTTGCGGGCGGGGTGGTGTTGATTCCGGGAGAGTTGTACGTGATCGAAGTGGTCGATCTGTTCTCTCCGGCGCTCATCGCGATGAACACCACCGACACCTACGCGGGCGGAATCGCCTACGGGTGCACGAACAACGCGATCCTCACACGGGACCTGGTCTTTCGAACGTACGCGATGACGAGGCTGCCGACGCGCGAGGCGACGTGGGGTCGGGTGAAGTCCCTGTACGCGGAGTAGCATGGCGTGGCATGCTTGGCACTCGAGTCGAGGCTGACGCATGCGACCGCTCGAGCGCCGTGAGTATCGATTGGTTCCGGGGACGCACTACGGTACGCCGAAGGAGCTGTGGGGTTTTCGCACGGCGGCGCGGGCCACGTCCAGGGCGAGGGAGTTTCTGCGCGCGAACGCGGTGCTCCTGGGACTGGAGCCGGACCTGGCGGGAATCGCTCGGCAGCGCGTGGTCGAGAGTCTGGGCGCCACCCACGTCATCTTCCGGCAAGCGCATCTGGGCAAGCGCATCCATCGGGCGTATGTGACGGTCCACGTCGATGGTCGGGGACGCGTGTATCTGGCCAAGAATCGCGCGATGCCGAAGGGGCTCTTGCCGGCGACACGACACGCACCGGTGCGTGCTCGGGAGGCGGCGCGGCGCGCGCGGCGTGCGCTGCCGCGGCGGGGCCGCGCGGCCAAGGTGGTCGGCACGGAGGAGATGTGGTTCCCCGTTGAGGAGCGACTGGTTCCGTGCTGGCGCATCCGCATCGAGCGACGCGGTCCGCCCGAGGAGTGGATCGTCTACGTCAACGCGCGCACGGGTGGAATTTTGAGTCGCTACGACAACGTCGCCTTCGCGCGGGGCGGCACTGGATCGAGGGGACGTCGTGCGCGTCGAACGGGTCGCGCGCTCGTCTTCGATCCCAGCCCGGTGACGGCACTGGGCGGCCACAATGATCTCATCACGCTTTCGGGGCGGGCGTGGCGCGAACGCCGGCCGCCGCGCGAGGTCTACCGAGAAGTTCGGCTCGCGGGACTCGGCGCGTCGGGATTCCTCGACGGAAAGCGTGTCACGACCAAACCCACGCGAGGGCGCGTGCGCGGCCGGGGCGGGGATTTTCGCTTCGCGTCTCACGAGGCGGGCTTCGAAGAGACGATGGTCTACTACCACGTCGACCGCGCGGTCCGTTATCTCGAGGAGCTGGGCTTCCGGGGCCGTCGCGCCATCTTCCGAACCCCCATCGAAGCCGACGCGCGCGGCACGCGCGACGACAATTCGTGGTACAGCCCGCATTCGCGGCGTCTCACCTTCGGCACGGGCTCCATCGACGACGCCGAAGACGCCGAGACGATCCTCCACGAGCTGGGCCACGCGCTGCAGGACGCGATCGTTCCCGACTTCGGTCAGTCGACTGAAGCGGCCGCCATGGGCGAAGGATTCGGCGACTACTTCGCGGCGAGCTTCTTCTACGATCGCAAGCCGCCGCGCTATCGAGACGTCGTGATGACCTGGGACGGCCTGCCGATCGGCTTGGACGAGGGCGCGAACCCGCCCGCGCTCCGGCGGCTGGATTCGAAGCGGACGTATCGTGATTTTCGGGAGCGAGGCCACGAGCACGACAACGGACTCATCTGGTCGGCGACGCTCTGGGAGATTCGAAGGTCACTGGGGAGGCGCATCACGGATACGATCGTCGTCGAGAGTCATTTTCAACTGGACGGGTTCACGACCTTCGCGCGCGGTGCGCGTGCGATCCTGGATGCCGACGAACACCTCTATCGCGGCCGGCACGCGGCCAGGTTGCGCCGGATCTTCGCGAGACGAGGAATCGAATTCCGAGGGGAGCGCGCTCCGCGAGGATAGCGAGGACGATTCGCTTGGGGTTCATGCTTGTGAAAAAACTGCGTACCTTCGCAGCGAAGGTGATTCTCACCCAACCGCGTTCCCTCTTCCAACCGAGGCGTCAGATCTAACTCCCCGTCGCGAACCTCACCGGTTCCGGCGCGTGCTTGGCCGGTCGCACCACGACCGTGCCCGCGAGCTTGTCGTGCCAGCCTTGTTTCTTGGGGTCGAAGGCGATCCAGAGAAAGCCGAGACAGAAGACAAGGGTCGAGGGAATGTACGCGAAGTAGCGGCCGATGAGCTGCCCGGTCGAGGGCTTCGCACCGGTCTTGGCATCGACGATGCGGGCGGATATGGCCATCTTGCCGGGGGTCGCCTGCTTGTACATCCAAAGCAGGATGATGGCGAAGGCGGGGAGTACCCACGTCAGCAGAAAATCGATGGGTCCGGCGACGACGTCGGTCGACGTGAAGTAGTCCCACCCGTAGACGGCAATGAGAATGGGCCAGATAATGATCGCGAGGAGTACGCCGTCGATGAAGTTGGCAATGAAGCGCTGCCAGAAACCGGCGTATTCGAATTGAACGCTTTGAAAGGCGCCTTCTGCAGCCATTTTCCCCCTCCTGCAGTTGACGAGACCTGGATGGTTGGGAATGTCATCCCACTTCTTAGCACCGGAATTGGAATCGGATGCATATAGTGTTCCGGAAGGTTTCGCCACGCTTCCCGGGCTGGGCCGGTCACCCTCACACCGGCAAAATGTTCTTACCGGATCGGGTCGGGTCGGATCACCTTGAGTCCCGTCGCTCTCTCACTTCCTTCCGTACGGCGGGAACTCGTTGCCTTCCTCCGTCAGCAAGGTTAGCAGCTTGGGGTGAATGAAAAGCTTCTCCTTGCCGACTGTCTCCTCGCGCAGAACCCCGATGTCGACGAGCTGCTTGAGGTATCGCGAGGCCGTCACGCGTTTGGCCACTTTGGCGTCCGTGAGATTTCCGATGCGACAATAGGGCTGCTCGAAGATCACGGTCACGAGCTCGCGGCTGTAGATCTTGCGGAGTCGTTCGCGAACGAAGTTTGCCGTGTGGTCGAGAAGCGCGCGTATCGCGGATATCTTCGCGGTGGTCCATTGCGCGGTCTCGTTGATACCGGTCAGCATATACACGATCCACGGCTCCCACGCTCCGTTTCGTGTGATGCCGAGGAGCAAGCGATAGTACTCCTCCTTGTGGTTGATGATGTAGCGGCTCAAGTAAAGCACGGGAAGTGTCAGCAGGTCTTCGTGGATGAGAAACAGGCTATTCAGGACGCGTCCGGTGCGGCCGTTGCCGTCGATGAAGGGGTGAATGGCTTCGAACTGATAGTGGCCGACGGCCAATCGAACCAAGGGATCGAGGTCTGTTTGCTCGTGAAGGAAACGCTCCCAATTGGCGAGCAAATCGCGCAGCAGGGCTTCGCCTTCGGGCGGCGTATAGACGACCTCGCCGGTCCGCTCGTTCGCGATCTTGGTCCCGCTGACTCGTCGCACCGACACATCGGCATTCTTGATCCGGCTGCACACGGTTTCGGCGGTGCGAGTGTTGAGCGGGCGCTGGGTCATCTCCTTGAATCCGGCGAGCAACGCGGCGCGGTAGCGGAGCGCCTCGCGCGTGGCTGGGTCGGCGCTTGCCTCTGCCTGCGCATAGCGAAACAGCTTGTCCGCGGTGGTCACGATGTTCTCGATCGCCGAACTGGCTCCGGCCTCGAGGTGAGGCAGCGTATTGATGAGAATGCCCGGGTCGGGAATGAGACCGGTCGCCTGCTTGAGCGCGGCCAATGACGACCGCGCCGAGACGCACACCTTGAGAACGGCCTTGGTCTCGAGGTCGGCCGGGGGTGGGAGCTTTGGGAGGCGATTATAAGGTTGATCGGGTCGCCAGTCGGTCATGTTCACGAATCCTAGTTTAGTGGACACGACTGGAGGATATGTTCATGGTGTGAACATGTCAATGGGATATGTTCACGTTTCTAGATTTTATGAACACGTTATGATGTCGTCTAACCCATTCAATAACAGTGACCTAGCCGGTGCAACCCGTGTCGCTCGGAGCAACCTATCGGAACTCCGGCACCCGGTACGCCACCATAGCCAGCGTCTCGGGGTGAGCGACAAAGAGGCGGCTTCCGACCATGAAATACCTGTCCTTGGTCGGGTTTCCCTCTCCCTTGACATCGATCATGCTCACGAGCCGGCCATCGGGCTCGAACACGTCGAACACGCCTAGCGAGTCCGGCGGTAGATCGACCCGCCCCCGGCTGTTCATCACCCACGTTCGTCCCGCCGCGTCGATCGACATCCACGCGACATCGGGCGCGTGGTCAGAGACGTCGACCTGGCTCCCGACCGCGCGGTAACGCTCTCGTATCCTGTCTTTTTCGGCGTTCGTTCGCTCGCGAGGATCGTAATCACGGGTGATCACCCTCTGGACGCGACAGTCCAGACCGTATTCGACTAGCCGATACTGGGGAACCGAACTCACGAGCAATTCACCGTCCGGGGCCAGCGCCCACAGAATATTGGGCTGCTCTCGCACCACTGGATTCCCTCGCCGGAACTGCGAAACCGTGTTACCGCACTCACCAAGGAACTTACCCTGTCGATCGAATCGCATGAGTCGATAGACGTAATCGAAACCGTCGACGTGCTCTCGCAGGTCCCTTCCCAAGAGCGCGAAAGTCTCGCCGCGGCACTTCGCGCTGACGATCGTTTGGAAGGGATGCTCGGGGATTCGCTCGAAGTAAATGTTGTCCACAAAGAACCCATCGCTCACGCGGAAACGCACGAGCGCCGGCGGCTGACCGCGGAGTACCCCGACGATGCCACCGGGGAACACGACCACGCCGTTCGCCTGCCGAAACTCCCCGGGACCTTCGCCCTCCTGACCGATCGTTCGTATGAAACGGCCTTCCGGGGAAAACACGGCAACGCGGTTCATTCGGCCATCAAGGACGTACGTGCGTTGCTCGGCGTCGGCGGTAACGTCCGTGATGTGTCCGAACACCGCCTCCGACTCGTCATCCTCGCCGACGCGCCACAACTCGTCGAGGTGGACGACTTGGGTCCGGGGCGCCTTCGCGGGGTTCTTGATATCGAGGGGTTCGGTTTGCGACGACGCACTCGTCGATGTCAGCCCGAAGAAGAGCGCGCACGCGAACCCTGAAATCGTCATGACGCTTGCCTCCAAGACGCTTGTGAAAACCGCGCGTACCGTCGCTGCGGCGGTAAGAACTCTACCACCTCGCCTTGCACTCACGCAACATGCTCGAGCCGCTCGCCCTCGCATTCTCGACCGCGTCGTCGGGGGCGACGCTACCGGTGACGCTGCGCGCGGTGGAGACCAAGGTGGGTGTGTCGAACCGCGTCTCGTCTTTTGTATTGCCGATGGGGGCGACACTCAACATGGACGGCACGGCACTCTACGAGTGCGCGGGCGTGTTGTTCATCTCGCAGGTGCTGGGGTTCCAACTGGGGATCGAGCAGCAGGCGGTGGTGGTACTGACGTCACTTTTGGCGTCGATCGGTGCGGCCGCGGTCCCCTCGGCGGGGCTCGTCATCATCTTCCTGGTGCTGGAATCGGTGGGGCTCCACGGCCCCGAGGTCAACGCCATCGTGGGCGTGATGCTGGCCATCGACCGCCCGCTCGACATGTTCCGCACCTCGGTCAACGTGATGAGCGACTCGGTGGGTGCAGCCGTCATCGCCAAGAGCGAAGGCGAGACGAACGTGGATACCGGGGCGCACTAGGCGGACACCGTCCCGCGGCACTCGCCGAATCCGATGCGCAGGCCGTCGCGTTCGCAGTACGCCTTCAGGATCACGGTGTCGCCGTCTTGCAGGAAGGTCCGCGTCTCGTCGGTGGGCAGTGTCAAGGGCTCGGCGCCGCGCCAGGTGCGTTCGATCAAGCACCCGCGCGATTCCTTCTCCTCGCCGGAGATGGTCCCGGTGGCGATCAAGTCGCCGGGTTTGAAATTGCACCCGTTCGAGGTGTGGTGCACGACCATTTGCGCGAGCGTCCAGTAGAGGTTTTTCATATTGCCGCGCGAGAGTCGTACTGCTTCGAAGCCGTCGTCGCGCATCTTGGCGCTCTCGAGCCAGGCTTCGACAATGACATCGAGTGCTCCCGACGTTTGATCGGTCTCATCGTACAAGTGTGGGAAAGGCGCGGGGTCTCCTTGCGCGCGCGCGAACGCGCGCGCACGAAACGGCTCCAGCGCATCCATGGTGACGACCCACGGTGAGATGGTGGTGCCGAAGTTCTTGGCGAGGAACGGCCCCAGCGGTTGGTACTCCCAACGCTGGATGTCGCGCGCGGACCAATCGTTGACAAGGCAGAGGCCGAAGAGGTGTGTGCGCGCGTCCTTGATAGCGATCGGTTCCCCCAACGAGTTCCCTCCCCCGATGAACGCCCCCATCTCCAGCTCGTAGTCGAGCATCTTGGTGGGCCCGAAAGACGGCGCCTCGGCGTCGTCGGACTTGGATTGCCCCTGCGGGCGCTTGATCGCGGTGCCGCTCACGACGATCGAGGACGCGCGCCCGTGGTAGCCGACGGGGATGTGCTTGTAGTTGGGCAGAAGCGGGGTGTCGGGGCGGAACATCAGGCCGACGTTGGTGGCGTGATGGATGGAGGCGTAGAAGTCGGTGTAGTCGCCGATCTGCGCGGGGAGGAGCATTTCGGCGTCCTTCATGGCGATCAAGGCGGGTTGCACGGCCTTCTTGTTGGTCTCGATGTCGGCGTGGGAGGCGTCGAGCAACTCGATCAAACGCGCGCGGAGCGCGGTCGCGTATTCGGAACCCAACGACATGAGCGCGTTCAGAGTTGACTCCGCGCACGCATCCGCCGCGCGCTTGGCCACTCCGTCGAACAACGAGGCCTTCAAAGCCGAGACGTCCAGCACGCGGTCGCCGATGGCGACGCCGACGCGCGGGGCGTCGTCGCCTTCCCAGTCGCGAAACACGCCGAAGGGTAAATTATGGAGCGGAAAGTCGGTGTTCGCGGCTTGCGCCGATGCCACCCAGGAGCGTTGCAGCGTCATGTGAGAAGTCCCATCTGGTTAAGATCATCGACGGGCTCGCGGAACGAGCACGACCCGAACGCGACCGCGAAACGGCGGCGGACGGTCGTCACTTCCGCGAGGGTTACCCGGTAGTCCTTCCACGCGATGCCGTCGTCGTCGAAGGTGAAGCCTGCGAGCGAATCGGCCTCGAGAATCTCGATTGCGTCGGCCCGCGTCAACCCATTGTACTGGAGCGCGGCGGTCAAAAACACGTTAAGAAATCCGTACATGACGCCGCGCGGCGAGTTCTCCGCGTAGGTCAGCGCGCGCTCGCCGCGAACGGGATGATGGAGCCCCGCGGTGGCCTTGAAACCGGCGCTCGCGGCGTAGCACTCTCTTATGAATCTCGCGACGTGCTCCACGGGCGGAATGGCCTCGGGAACCACGCCGCCGGTGCGAATCTTGGCGCGCAACTTGTTCGCCGCGACAGCGGCGATCAATGGATGCGGATCTTCGACAACGGGGACTTCGACGTAGGTCTTGATGTCCCGCGGGATCGCGCGCGCAATGCGTTCGATCTCGTCGACGCGGGACGCTTTCACCTCGACCGCATCGATCAGCGCTCCACGGGAACCTCCGTTGAACGCCGCGATGCGCGCGACGTCGCCCGCGAGGTCTTCGCCAATCAACGCCGACAACCGCCAGGGGTGCGCGCCCTTGTCGGGCGCGTGCAACGCTCGCGCGGCGTGTTCCATCTCCTCCAATCGCGCGACCGGCACGACGAAGCGCCCCAGCATCCACGCGTGCGGGTCGCTGCGATAGTGTGCGTAATTCGCGACCGCCGCGTCCATAGGTAGCATTGCCGGGGGAAACAACCCCGCGTAGTCCACGATGGTGTGGAGCAAAGCGTGCAGTGACTTCGTGACCATGGCTATTCGGGGCGGAGGAGAGACCCGTCGACCTCTGCTACGGTCGAAGCACCGCACAGGCCCATGGCGAGGTCCAATTCGGCACGGAAGATCTCCAGCACGCGCGCCACTCCCTCTTCCCCGTCGACCGCGAGCCCCCACAAGATCGGCCGACCGACCATCACGGCGCGTGCCCCGCGCGCGAGTGCCTTGACGACGTCGATGCCGCGGCGAATACCGCCGTCGACGTAGACCTCGGTACGGCCGCCCACGGCGTCAGCGACGTACGGGAGCGCGTCAATGGTAGCGGGAGAGGTGTCGAGCTGCCGCCCGCCGTGATTCGACACCACGATGCCGCGTGCGCCCAACTCCACCGCGCGCCGCGCGTCGTCCGCACGCACGATGCCCTTGATCAAGACCGGCAGTTTGGTGATGCTTCGCAGCCACTCGAGGTCCTTCCACGAGATAGCGGGGTCGACGAAGGTCCCCACGTATTTCGCGAGCCCCGAGCCGAACAACTCCTTCGACACCGTGCCCTGCCCCGCGCCCAGGAGATTCTTGACCGAGAGCCCCTCCGGGAGCGCGAAGCGGTTGCGCGCGTCGCGCTCGCGCGGGCCCAAGAGCGGCGCATCGACCGTCAGCACGATGGCGCTGCAGCGCGTGGCTTCGACGCGGCGAATCAAGTCGCGCGTGGCTGCGCGGTCCTTGTAGATGTAGAGCTGGAACCAGAGCGGTCCCTTGGACGCGGCCGCGATGTCTTCGATATCCGTATTGGAGAGCGTGCTCACGATCATCGTGATCCCGGCCGACGCCGCGGCGCGCGCGGTGGCCAATTCACCGTCCTCGTGGGCCATACGATGGAACGCGGTCGGTGCCACCAGCACCGGCATGGAAACACGCTCGCCCAGCACGGTGGTTGCGAGCGAACGCTCGCGCAGGCTCGCGAGGACGCGATAATAAAGGGGAATCCGATCGTACGCGGCCCGATTCTCGCGCAGCGTGACCTCGTCCAGCGCGCCACCCGAATAGTAGTCGAGGACATCCTTGGGAAGACGGCGCGCTGCTTCCCGTTCGAAGTCGGAGACGTTGACCAATGCGCCTTCGGTCATAACAAAGAACTACGCGTGCGAGAGCACGCGTGTAACTGCCTCGATCACGTCGGCGACGTCGTCGTCGGTGAGCTTGGGACCGATGGGCAAACTGACCGTCTCGCGGCCGACCTTCATCGCGTGCGGGTACTGTTCCGGCTTCCACGCGAACGTCTTTTGATAGAACGGGTGCTCGGGGATGCTTAGATAGTGCACGCCGACACCGATGCCCTGGGCCTGGATCGCGGGGAGAAAGGCATCGCGCGCGAGGCCGCAGTGCTTCTCGTCGACCATGATGGTGTACAAGTGATGCGCGTGGCGCGTGTTCGGCTCGGGGTCTTTGGGGATTCCGATGGGAAGCGAACGAAACGCCTCATTATAACGGTTCCAGATCTCGCGCCGGCGCTCCCAGTTCTTCTCGACCCGCCTCAATTGATGGATCCCGATGGCGGCCTGGATGTCCATCATGTTGTACTTGAAGCCCGCCTCGATCACTTGGTAGTGCACCCAGCCCGAGTCGCTGAAGCGCTTCCACGCGTCCTTGCTCATGCCGTGCAATGCGAGAACCTTGATGCGGGCGGCGTGGGCTTCGTCTTTCGTGAGTACCATCCCGCCTTCCCCCGTGATGACGTTCTTCGTCACATAGAAGCTGAAGCAGCCGAAGTCGCCGAACAACCCCGCCTCGCGGCCGTGATATTGCGTCTCGATGGCGTGCGCGCAGTCTTCGATCACCATGAGGTCGTGGCTCTTCGCGAGCGCCATGATCGCATCCATCTCGCACGCGCGCCCGGCGAAGTGGACCGGCATGATGGCCTTGGTGCGCGGTGTGATCTTCTCCGCGACGCGCGCGGGGTCGATGTTCAGCGTGCGCGGGTCCACGTCGGCCAAAACCGGTGTCGCTCCCGTATGAATAATCGCGTTGACCGACGCGCAGAAGGTCATGGGTGTGGTGATCACTTCGTCGCCCTCGCCCACACCGGAGGCGACCATGGCCAGGTGCAACGCCGCCGTGCACGAGTACACCGCGGCCGCGTGGGCGGCACCCTTGTAGAGCTTGAAGTCGTCCTCGAAGCGCGCGACCTTGGGGCCGGTACCGAGCCATCCGCTCTTCATCGAGTGGACGACTTCGTCGATCTCGGCTTGTTCGATCTGCGGTGCACCGAAGACGAGAAAGCGGTCCTTGCTGCGAACCGGCGGACGGACGGGAGTACTCATAGAAGGGTGAAGGTTATCACGCACCCACGAGGGAACGCAATTATCAGGAACGCACGAGCCGGAGGATGCGCTCGATGCGCGGACGCGCGCGCCACCACAAGAGCCCGAGGTAGACCGCACCCGCGACCGGCAGCATGACCGCCAATTCGACGAAGTCGCTCGGCCACGCGATCACGCGGCGCGCGAGGAGGCACGCCGCCGCCGCCACCGAGCCGGCCGCGAAGAACGGCAGGAGGCGCGAGACGAACTCTCCCCAGCCCATGCCCACGACCAGCCAGCGCACGTAGGCTTGGGCCGGGAACATCACCGCCACCACGACCACCACCAGCGCCCACGCGATGCCCGTCACACCCCAGTTCGCACCCACGAACACGCTCCCGATAACGAGCGAGGTCCGCACCACGTTGATCCAGAATCCGATGTCGGCGCGCCCGCACGCCAAGAGCAGCGTACCGATCGGGCTCGTGATCGCGAAGATCATGCCCGCGATCCACAGGATCTGCAGCAGCGCGACCGTCGTCTCGTAGCGCGGTCC
>JAKEHA010000118.1 GCA_022615275.1 Candidatus Latescibacterota bacterium | reverse complement strand
GCAACCACCACGCGCGCGAACTCATGAGCGTCGAGATGCCGCTCTTGTTCGCGCAGTACCTGCTCCAGAACTACGGCTCCAACGCGACCATTACCAACTACGTCGACTCGCGCGAGATCTATTTCATACCGATGGTCAATCCCGACGGGCACTACTACGTGCAGTTGAACCACGCCGGCTCCCCCAGCACGTGGTGGCGCAAGAACCGCCGCGACAATCTGGACGGGTTCTTCGGCGTCGACTTGAATCGGAATTACGGCTACCAGTGGGGCTACGACAACATCGGGTCTTCCCCGAACACGTTCAGCGACGTCTACCGCGGCCCCGGAGAGTTCTCCGAGCCGGAGACGCAGGTCATCCGCGACTTCGTCAACCAGCGCGAGTTCACGACCTGGCTCTCGTACCACAGCTACGGCGAGCTGTTGCTGTACGGGTGGGGGTACATTCCCGCCAACACCCCGGACCACGAAGCGATCGCGGCGCTGGCGGATACGCTGGTGGAGGACAACGGCTATCTGGCCGGCAACGCGGCCAGCGGTGCCATCTACATCACCAACGGCGACGCCGACGACTGGGGTTACGGCGAGCAGACGACGAAGCCGAAGATCTTCGCGTACACGCCCGAGATCAATAGCGCGGCACAGGGCGGTTTCGGTCCCGATGAGACCCTGATCGTGCCGACGTTCAATCTTCTCCTTCCGATGAACATGAAGCTCCTCCGCTTCGCCGACAATCCGTACCGCGTAGTGGGGCCGTGGGCTCCGGACCAGAACGTCGTGCAGGCGCCCTTCGGGAACGCCGTCAGCCGCATCTCGTGGCAGCCGCAGGACCCGCAGGATCCGAACCCGGCGTCGTCGTACACGATCGAAGGTTGTTACGACCCGACCACCTTCACCGACACCGCGACACCCGCGCTGACCGGATGGACGCCGGGCGGGTTCTCGTACATCGCGGGCGGATTCGCCGGGGGCGGCTACTACTCGGGGAATCTGAACAACCTGTTCTCGACCATCACCATGGCACAGCCGCTCGTCGTCGACGCGACCACGGACACGCTCACGTTCAAGGTGAACTACAACGTGGAGATCGACTACGATTACGGCTACGTCGACGTGAGCACCGACGGCGGCGCAACATGGACGCCGATTCCGGGCAACATCACGACCTCGAGCAATCCCAACGGGTTGAATCGCGGCCACGGCTTCACCGGCTCGAGCGGCGGCTGGATCGACGCGATTTTTCCGCTCACCGCGTATCTGGGGCAGGACATCGGGGCGCGCGTCGTTTACGTCACCGACGGCGGCGTGCTCGGAACCCTCGGCGTCCGCATCGACAATATCTTCCCGGTGCCCGCGTGCGCCAGCATCACCACCGTTGCGAGCGGTGTCACCGGCGGCGAGTACGATTTTCTTCCCCCGTCGACGGGCCTGTGGCGCTTCCGCGTGCGCGCGGTGGACGCCGAGAACCACGCCAGCGCCTGGAGCAACAGCCGCGACCGCGACGTCACCACGCTGACCGCCAGCGACGGGCCGCGCGTGTACCAGACCGACCTGGGTGCCAACTACCCGAATCCGTTCAACCCGTCGACGCGCATCTCGTTCATCGTGGGCGGGGCTGTCGGGGGCGGCGAGACGCGGGTCGTGCTTGCCGTCTATTCGGTTACCGGCGCGCGGGTGGCCACGCTGGTGAACGAGTCGCGGCGACCGGGAACATATGTTGCGTATTGGAACGGCGTCGACGACGTCGGTCGTCCGGCCGCGTCCGGAGTCTATTTCGCGCGTCTCGAAGTCGGCGACGCGCGCGTTTCGCGCAAGTTGGTGTTGCTGAAATAGCGTTCGAGGTGCAAACTCTCTTTCGGCGGTGAGTCCGTCTTCGCCGCCCCTGACGAATCCGCCGGTTTGCGTTCCCGACCGGCGGATTCGGTTTCTCCGCGAACCCCAGCCGAACACCACACCGCGCTCCTCCCCGATCGGGCACGATACGAAACCCTCGTTCGCGGAATGGAAGTTGCAGCCGCTGCCGTGGGAGCCCCCAAAAAGGGCTTGCTCCGGCGGTACGAAGGGTCGATGATAGGTTGATTCGGCCCCGCCTCGACGGGCTGTAACCGCTATTAACAATGTGAGTTAGATTACATGCAGAGACGCTCCACCCCACTCGTCGCCGGAATCATCGTGGTCATGGCTTTCGCTGGCCAGGAGCCGGTCGTTCGGCCCGTCTGGGACCGTATCCAGGTCCCCGAGCCGGAGACGGTGGGATGCCTCTATACCGAGGACGGAAAGATGATCATGACGGACGGCTCCTTCGACGGAGACGGCCCCGCGTTCGTCGCCGCCCCCGTCAAGCCCGAACCCGTGCGGGGTGCCATCGGCAAGAACAGCACGATGTACGACGAATTGCGCGCCCTCGGCGTGTCGGCCTTCGAAATCGACACCATGACGCGCGAGACCAAAAAGACCTTCGACTGGCGTCGCGTCCGAAAGGGGCAGACGTTCGACCTCTACACCAACGAAGCGGGCGAGATCGACAGCCTCATTCTATATACCAGCCCGGCCGAGTTCGTGTGCGTGCGCCGCGGTGTCGAACTCTTCACCGCCGCCGTCGAGCAGGTGCCTTTCGAGATCAGCTATCACGTGACACACGGCACCATCTACGACTCCATCTTCGCCTCTCTGCAGTCGCAGGGTGCGGAGACCGAGCTGGCGGGATCGATCGACGAGATCTTCGGTTGGACCCTGGACTTGGCCAAGGACCTGCGCCAGGGCGACCAATACGCGCTGCTCTATGAACGCCGCACCTATGAGACCGGCTATACCGCGCTGGGTACCGTGCTGGCGGCGCGCATCGTCAACCTCGGCAAGGAGCACAACGCCGTTCGATTCACGCCGCAAACCGGCGCGGTCGGTTACTACGCGCTCGACGGCAAGTCGATGCAGAAGTCGATGCGCCGCGCGCCCATGAAGTTCTCGCGCATCTCGTCGAATTATTCCAGCCGCCGGCTGCACCCGGTCCAGCGCGTCTACAAGCCGCACTTCGGCGTCGACTACGCCGCGTCGCGCGGGACACCGGTGTACGCCACCGGCGACGGGCTGGTGCTGGCCGCTAACTACCAGAGCGGCAACGGCAACTACGTCCGCATCCACCACAACAAGACCTACGAGACGTACTACTTGCACCTGTCCGGCTTCGCGAAGGGCGTGCGTCCCGGCACGCGTGTGACCCAGGGGCAAGTGATCGGTTACGTGGGATCGACTGGCCTCGCGACGGGGCCGCACCTGTGCTACCGAATGAAGAAGAACGGCCGCTGGGTCAACCCGCGCATGCTCGATCTGCCCGCCAAGGAGCCCGTCAAGCAGAGCGAAATCGTCTCCTTCAACGCGGTGCGCGACGCGTATCTCTCCCGCATGTACGAGGCGCTCAACGAAGGTCTGGATCGCACGACGGTGGTGCAAGCCCCCGCGCGCGCGCCTGCACCGGGCTTGACCGCCGCGATGTTCTAGTCGTCCCCTCTCCCGTTCGCAACCGGTTCCCGCTTGAGCACTAGGATCGCGGCCGCGATGGTGGCGGCGAACAACGGCGTGGTCGCCAGACCCGGCTGGTAGCTCGAGTCGACGACGAACCACGCGACGTGCACGAAGAGCGTGACGCCCTGGATCAGGATCCACGCCCCGATCGCGGCGCGCGGCGGAATGCGTCCCCGCCGCATCTCGCGGTAGCACCACAATCCGAACAGAATCAACAGCGAGTGGAAGAGCACGAAGACGCGCGGGCCCAGGCCGGGAACGCCGCCGTAGACCGCGCGCATGGGCGGGAACGCGTTCCAAAACTCGAGCACGAACTCCTCGACCGCGTGCACGAGCTGGAGCGCGATCATCGCGAGCAGCAAGATGTCGAAGCGGTCTTTCATTCGACGACGACGCTGACGTCGCGGCGCGCGACGCATTCGCCCACGGCGGCGGCGCGGGGATGGTTCTTCTCGAGGTCCGCGAGCAGCGCGTCCGCGCGCGCGCGCGCGACGGCGATCAGCAGGCCGCCCGAGGTCTGCGGGTCGAAGAGAAGGGACGTGGTGGTTTCGTCAACGGACGGTGAGACGCGCGCCTTGTCCTGCATGAAGCGGCGCGTCGCGTGGCCGCCGCCGGTGAGGTAGCCCTTCTCGACCGCCTCGCGCGCCCCTTCGAGCAGCGGGACGCTGGCGGCGCACAGCACGATAGTGACGCCGCTCCCTTCCGCCATCTCGTTGGCATGTCCGATCAATCCGTAGCCGGTGATGTCGGTGCATGCGTGGGGGTCGTGGCGCGACATCGCCTCGGACGCGTCCTTGTTCAGCAGCGTCATCGAATCGACCAGCATCTTGGTCCGCTCCGGTGAGAGCGCGCGCTGCTTGAGCGCGGTGGCGAGCACGCCGGTCCCGATGGGCTTGGTCAGAATCAAGACGTCGCCCGGGCGCGCGCCCGTGTTGCGCACGATGCGGCGCGGGTCGATCATCCCGATCACGGCGAGTCCATACTTCACTTCTGCATCGTTGACGGTGTGGCCGCCCAGGATGGAAACGCCCGCCGCGCGCGCGACGTCCGCGCCCCCGCGGATGATCTCGCCCAGGACGTCGGCCGGGATCTTGTTCTCGGGAAAGCCCGCGATGTTGAGCGCCACGATGGGCCGCCCGCCCATCGCGTACACGTCCGAGAGCGCGTTGGTCGCCGCGACGCGGCCGTAGTCGTACGCGTCGTCGACGATGGGCGTGAAGAAGTCCACCGTGACCACCATCGCGGAGTCGTCCGAGAGTCGATAGACCCCAGCGTCGTCGCTCCCGGCGTGACCCACGAGGACGTTGGGGTCGGTCGGAATCGGCAGCTTGGCCAGTATATCGCGCAGCCCCGCCGCGCTGAACTTAGAGGCTCAACCGGCGCATGCCGCGAACTCGGTCAAACGAAACAAACGGTCCTTCTCGGACATGGGATTGTCACCTCCTCCGGGGCACGTGCGGCTTATCGCACCGGCCCGAGATACTTATCCAGCCACGCCAGCGACTCGCGCGCGCGATCGGTGGCGGGTACGGCGTGTCCCACCTCGTGCACGACCATCTTCTTGTGCTCTTTGGGAGTTCCGAGGAGCTCATAGAAGGGGACCTGCGAGGTCTCGTACGGAAAGAAGAAGTCGTATTTCCCGTTCAGCATCAAGACCGGAACGCGGGTGCGGCGCACGTAGTGAATGGGGTCGGCCTCGGGCTGCGAGGGCTGGAAGAGCAGGCCCGCCACCACCACGATGCCCACTTTGAGGCGCGGTTCGACCGCCAGCACGATCGGCCCTTGCGCGGCGCCCCAACTGACGCCCAGGAACGCGAGCCGGCTCGCATCGATTTCGACCCGCGTCTCGAGATAGTCGATGGTCCGCATGATGTCCTTCGTCCACATCACGACGTGGTCCTTGTAGCGGCTGCTCTCGTCCGGGTAGTCGGAGGTCTGGTCGTCGCCGCGCTCGTAGGTGCTCTTCAACACCGGCCACACGAAGGCCCGGCCGCTCTTCAGGATGAACGCGTTCGCGCCGGGTTCGAGGTCGGGGCTGGAGCGCGTGTGAATGGACCCCGATCCCGGAAAGTAGACCACGGTCTGGTAGGGCGGTTTGCCCTTCTTCGGCAGGAACAAGTACGCGGTCATGCGCTCGCCCCCGTAGGCCGCGTCGAACACGATCTTCTCGCGAATGTAGCCGTCGGTTTCGCGCTTCTCTTCGATCACCGCGTCGAGCGGCGTCATGTCGTAGCGAAACTGGTTGAGGTAGAGTGCGAAGGTCTCCTCGGAAACGGGCGGTTCGTTCATGAAGTCGCGAAACGGCACCGCGATGGTGTCTTCGAGCGCGGCGCGATCCACACCGGTCCCCGCGTAACGAATGCAGCGAAACCCGTTCGTCTCCGATCGGTCCCAGGGCGATTGCGCGTAGGCGTCGTTGAATGCGTACGGTGGATCGTTCCAACCGCCGCCCAGAATGAAACGGTCGCCGAGACTGGTCGCGTTGACGCACCACTCGCGTGCGTTGCCCGCGAGGTCGTAAGCCCCGTATCGGTTCATTCCCCGCGTGGTGCCGGTATTCGCGGGCCGGTCGGTCGTGAGATTGCTCAGCGGCACGATGTCGCCGCTCGCCCACGTGAGCGCTACGCGGTCCCAATGATACACGGTGGGAAGCTGCTTGCCCGCAAACTCGGCGAACGCCGCCGCCTCGTACCAACTGATGCCGGTGACGGGGTGGTGGTCGGTGCCCTCGGGATAGTCGCCCACTTCCCAGCCGGCCGGCCCCGGACGCTGGGTCGTGTCGACGAAGCGCGCCACGGCCTCCTTCCATTCCACGGCCTTCCCATTCTCGACGAACGGTTGCGTCCAGAACGTGGGATCACCGTACGCGCCGCCGTCGACGAAGGTCTTGTAGTCCCGATTCGTCACTTCGTAGCGATCCACGAAGAAGCCGCCGAGTTCCTGCGGCTCCAGGTGCTCGATGCCGGGGAGGTGCACGCCTTCGGTGGCACCGTCCGAGCGAACGCGCGGCGCCCGGGCGGGGGCCCAGACCATCCCGCGCGGGACCTGGTCGGGGCGCTTCAACTCGTAGACGCTATTCTCCTGATCGTAGAACCCGTTCCAGAAAACGTCGTGGACCGGCACGTAGCCGTTCTTCTCGATTCTGATCACGAACGAACCGCGCACGAAGGGCAGCGTATCGATGGGCGTCTCGCCCACGAAGCTCCACGCGCTGTCGCTCGCCGCGTACGGGCGCGCGTGCACGCGCGCCCCCGCCGGCTCGGTATGGATGGTCATCGGCGCCGCGTAGCGCTCGCGCAACTCGTGCAAAACGGGATCGTCCGGTAGGTAGCGTTCGGCCTCGGTGCCGAGTTCGAACGCCTCCCACAGTCCCACGCCTCCGGTCCAGGGCGTCGCATCGAGCAGTCGCTCGATCTCCGGCAGCGCCTCCTGCCGTGCCCAGCGCGTTTTCGACGAGCGGTGGAACGACCACGCGGACACCGCGACCGCCGTGAGCAACACGGCCGCAACAGGTACCGCGATGTGCGGCTTGCGAATGGTCGCGAGCAGCGTCGCCGGCTTCGGGGTCGCGAAGCGCTCCGCGGTCACGCTCGTTTGCAGAGCGCGCAGATCGTCGCGCAATTCCGCCGCCGAAGGGTAGCGGGCGTCGGGTGACTTCGCCAGGCAACGCGACACGATGTGGTCGAGCGCCGGCGGCAGCGGCCGCAACTCCGAGATCGCTGGCGGCGTGTCCTTCAAGATGGCCGACAGCGTCGTGACCGTCGTCGGCCGCTGGAACGGATTCTTGCCCGTCGCCATTTCATAGAGAACGATGCCCAGCGAAAAGATGTCCGAGCGATGGTCCACGGGCAGTCCCTCGGCCTGCTCGGGCGACATGTACGCCACCGTGCCCAGAATCTGCCCGTCGCGCGTGCGCGAGTCCGAGCCGATCGTCTGGTCCGATTCGAGAATCGGCCGCTCGGAAAGCTTGGCCAGCCCGAAGTCGAGAATCTTCACGCGCCCGTTCGCGTCCACCAGGATGTTGGCGGGCTTCAAGTCGCGGTGCACGATGCCCTTCGCGTGTGCGGCCGCGACACCGTCGGCGAGCGGTTCGGCGACCTCCAGGAGCCGTGCCAGCGGCATGTCGCCGTCGGATATGACGTGCGCGAGCGTTCGACCTTCGACCAGCTCCATCACCATGAAGTGGACGCCGGCAACTTCCTCGATGGAGTGAACGGTGACGATGCTGGGGTGCTTGAGAGCGGCAATCGCGGACGCTTCGCGCACGAAGCGCGCGCGCATCTCGACGTTCGTCGAAAGATGAGACGGGAGAACTTTGACGGCGACTTCACGACTCAAACGCGTGTCGCGCGCGCGGTAGACTTCGCCCATCCCGCCCGCGCCGAGCGGCGAGAGGATTTCGTGCGGACCGAGTTTGGTACCGGGAGCGAGGGTCATTTACGCGTGCATTCTACTCCGGGCCATCGAGCAGGTACCCATCGACCTCGTACCTCGTCATCATGCCCTTGATCCCCGACGGATCCTTCCGGTTCATCAACGCGTCGGCAATGTCCGCGAACGTCCGCAAGAGCGCGCGCTGGACGAAGGGTCCGAAGCTCACGCGATTGACCCCGATGGTTTCCAGCACGGACAGCGGGGCCGCGGTCGGCGAACCCAAGATGTTGATCGGACCCGCGATCCGCGCCCGCAACACTCTCACCGTTTCCTCGTCGGCCGGTCCCAGCGGATAGATGCAGTCCGCGCCGGCTTTCGTGTAGGAAGCCGCCCGCGACACCGCGTCTTCCATGGCTGCGTCGGTGCTTGCAAACGCGGACGACGCGTAGAAGCTGTCGATGCGCGCATTGATGACGAGATGCAGGCCTTGGCGGGTAGCACACGCACGCACGGCCGCGATGCGCGCGCACTGCTCATCGACCGGTCGCAGCGCGCCCCCGTCCTCGAATCCGTCTTCGATATTGATGCCCACCACACCGGTGTCGATCACCGCGCGTATCGTCTCTTCCAGCTCCGAGAGCGTGCGTCCGTAGCCGGCTTCGATGTCCGCAGTCACCGGGACGTCCACGCTGCGTGCGATGCGCGCGATGGCTTCGATGAGCGTGGCGCGCTGGATCCTCTCGCCGTCCTTGAATCCGAGAGAAGCCGATGTCGCCGCACTCGCGGTCGCGACGGCCGGAAAGCCCCTCGCCTGCAGGATGCGAGCGCCAATGGGGTCCCAGACGTTGGGCAAAACGAGCAGGCGTCCGCCGGAGTGCAGCGCTAGAAGGCTAGCCGCCTTCTCTCTCTGGGTGGCGTTCGATGTCATTGGCGGCATTGTAGCGCAGGCGACGCCTGCTGGGTATCGCAACCCCTACTTGCCGCGTTCGAAGCGGTACAGAATGTCGGTGCTGCTGTCCTTGCCGCTCTCGGCCTGCAGGGTCCAGCTGTTGGTCAGCGAGTAGCGGGCCCGGAAGGTGTTGGTTTGCTCGAAGAGGCCCGCCGCATAGCTCACGTAGAGTTTGGGTGAGAGGTACTTCCCGGCCACGAACGACGTCTCCTTGGCCTCTTGCCCGGACTCGAGGTAGGCGTCGTCCAGGGAGAACTTCTTTCCGATGTCGCCCGCGATCGAGGTCCCCTGCTGCATGGCGATGAGGGACGCGGCGCTGGCCAGCGCGGACTGTTCGCTGCTGGACCCGGTGCTCGTGGGCCGCCCGAACACGAGGTACGACATGATCTCGGACTCCGACATGGGCGGACTCGAGAACACCGAGAGTTCGGGCCGGCGCAGGGTGCCGCGCAAGTTGACGCCGACCATCTCGCCGGACCCGGCCATGATGTTCTGCGTAGTCAGGCCCCGATAGGCGCGCACGTCGAGCCCGGGATTGTCGATGGAGCCGCCGCCGAACACGAAACGGCCCGGGTCGATCGTGAGCTCGTTGCCGAACGCACGATATTTTCCATTCACGATTTGGATCTCGCCGGTTCCGCGCGTCGGATGGCCGCGCTCGTCCTCGACGTCGATGCTACCCGTGAGCCGGCCGGTCAGGCCGAAGCCGTTGAACGTGACGCTGTCGCCCAGTGCCACGAGGACCTTCGTGTGCACCTGCGCGGTCGCCTGCGTCGCCAGCGTGTCTTCGACGAACACGACGTCGCTCGACGACGACGCAGCCGACGAGGGCACTTGCGCGGTCTCGATGCGCGCGAACGGCACGTGAATGCGGCCGGTGATGTCGGCCCTGTGCTCCGCGACCCGAAGTTCCAGATCGGGCGATACGAAGACCTGTGCCTCCGGTTGGTTGATCAGTTGGAAACGCTCGCCCTTGGCGGTGAACGTTCCTTCGATTCCTCCCTGCTGGGAACGCGCGGAGCTGGCGGCGAGGGTCATGCGCCCTCCGCCCGATATCGCCTGGCCTTTCATCGTGAGCGTCCCCTGCCCGTCGGAGACCGCCGAGATTTCGACGTCGCGCAGGCGCAGCCCGTTCGGCAACTCGAAGCGTCCCCGTTCGAGCGCCGCCTTCCCCACCAGCCGAAAGCCACCCGCGGTGCCTTGCGGAGTCGCGTTCGCGGTGATCGCCCCCGACGACTTGGAAAGCCCCGGCGCGAACACCGCCAGCACCGGACCGACGTCGCGGCACTCGAGGTCGAGCCGACCGTCAAGCGTCTGCGCACCCAGCGAGTCCCGCCCCGCGACGAATCCGGGGATCGACACATCGGCGTCGATGCGCGCCAGGCTCTGGCCGCCCTGCTCGAAGTCGATGTCGCCGTGCGCGAACACGCCTTTCTCGTCGGCGGTACCGGTAATGCGGCCCCGATACTCCATCGCGTTCCCCGCGAGCGCAATCCGGCCCGGCCCCGCCGTCAGGTCGACGCGCGCATCGATCTGGCCGGTCGGCTGGATGGTCGCCGCGAGCACTCCGTCGAGAGTACCGGTCACGGTGCGAACGGAACCACGCATCGTCGCGAGCTTGGCGACTTCGAAACCGCGCAGATCGGCTTCGACGTGCGCGGTGTCGCCACGCTGCCACGATGCGTGCGTGGTGAGGGTCGCGCGGTCGCGCACGAGGGAAAGAGAATCCACCTGCACGCGCGTGCCCGACGCGTACACGGGCGCGCGGTCGCTCGCGTTCCACTCACCCGTCAAGGTGTGGCCGAAGCGCATCTCCTCGATCGCGCCGGTCCAGGCCGAGTCTGCGTACGCTCCGCTTAGCGCGATCGCCACGTGCATCTCGTCTCTCGCGACCAAGAGCGACGCCCGGTGTCCCTCACGCGGGCCGGCGACGTCGACGCGCACGGTATCGAAAGACGTTTCTCCGCGCGAAGCCCCGAACGCGACCAGGTGCAGGTCGACGGGAGCGGCGAACGCGAGGGTCCCATCGACGCTCCCGTCCAAGCGATGCACCCCGTAATCGCGCACGCGCACGCTGTCGGCGGTGAACGTCGCTACGACGGTCGGCGACCGCCGCGGACCGTGCGCGCTACCTTCGATCGACACCGCGCCGCGCCATTTCGGCGCGAGCATGGACAGGTCGGGCGCGGCCACGTCGATATCGAGCGCCAGTGTGTCACCGGCGTGTCCGTCCGCGCTCACGTGCGCATCGCCCCACGCGATGCGCAAGCGGGAGATCTCCGCACCGCCGCCCGACACCGAGACCTCCCCCGAACCCGCGAGCGCGCGCTCTCGCAGCGTCCCCGACAGCGATGCAATCGATACACGGCCGCGCAACGCGTTGCGCGTGCGAGCCCCTTCGCTGGTCGCCTGCACGGAAACCGGCCCATAGAGATTCCAGCGCGCCGGCGTGAGCGTCGAGACCTCGATGCGATCCGCGTCGAGGGCGGCGTCCCACTCGATTCCGTCACGCCACGACACCTTGCCCGACGTCTGCACCCGCCCGTTGGCGACGCGCAGGTCGGCGCGGCGAACTTCAGCGCCGTGGGGGACGTAGTCGTCGGCGAACAGCGTGGCGTCCAGCTCGGCGTCGAGATTGGGGATGTCGAAGCGCCCCGCGCGCAGGTTGCGGCCGTCGGCATCGACGTCGATCTCGATGCGCGAGGGCGTACCCGTGATCCGGCCGCGCACCTCCGCGGAGCCGCGCGCGCGGGGGAGAATCTCCGCGAGCGACGGCACGACGGCGTCGAACCGCACGTCGGCGACTTCCGCCATGCTCCCGCAAAGGCTCGCGCGCGCACTCCCCCATCGTAGCGACGCTTCGGACGCGCGGATGCGCGCGCCATCGACGTCGATCCGGCCCGACGCGAAGAGCGGACGCCCGCGCAGCGTCCCTTCGAGCGATGCCACGTCGAGCCCGACGCGCAGCGAGTCTCCTCCCAGTGATCCCGTGCCGCGCGCGCGGAAAGCGATCGCACCGAGCCAGTCCTCCGGCTGGTGCATGAGCTCGCCCACGCGCAGCGAATCGCCATGGAGACGGCCCCGCCACGAAACCTCCGGGTCCCAGCGCACGAAGGCATCACCGCGCACGAGCCCACCCAGCAATCGTACGTCGAGGGAATCGGCGGTGACGGCGTCCGTGCTTCCCGACGCGCGCACGAACGCGCGCACGCCCTGCAACCGCCCGACCGATCCGACCGCGGCCACCTCGGCGCGATACGCGTCCGGCGCGCCGCCCGCGACCATGTCGACGTCGCACAGGTGAACACCGCCCGGCGTGTCCAGCGAGGTATCTCGCACTCGCAGTCGCTCGGCGTAGACCGCCCAACCGCGTTGCGACGAGTCCCCTTCGGGTTTCTCCTCGGACGTCGTCGAATCGGGCGCCTTCGCTTGCACGACGATGCGCCCGCACGCAACCGTCGCGTCGACGATGTCCACGCGCCGCGTGCGCAGCGCCAGCGGCCGCCATTCGACGCTGACGGTGTCCACCCACGCCTCGATTCGTCCCGCACGCACGACGACATCGCGCAGTTCGAAACGCCGCGCCAACGATCCCTCGATGGAGCCCGCGCGCACCGGCAGGTGGTTCCGATTTGCAATCGCGAGCACGAGCCGCGCCCCCGGTGTGGTGAAGATCGCGAACGAGAGCAACGCGATCGCCAACGCGAGCGCGATGCCGGCGCCGACGAGGCCGATCTTGATGACCCGGAGCGCGCGCGTCATAGATCCGGCCCCATCGTGAAGTGGACCCGCCAATCGTCGTGGCGCAGCGCGAACGCGAGGTCGAGGCGAATCGGCCCCACCGGTGACCGAAAACGCAGACCGCCGCCGGCTCCCTGCTCCATCGTCCCCTCGTCGAACGACGCGAACGCGTTGCCCGCGTCATAGAAGCCGGCCAACGCGAATTTACCGACGACCCCGATCTCGACTTCGACCGACGAATTCAGCAGGAGGTGACCGCCGATCACCTGACCGCTTGCGTCTTTCGGGCCGAGCGATTGGTACTCGTAGCCGCGTACGCTGTTGTCGCCGCCCGCGAAGAAACGGACCGTGGGCGGAAGCTCGCGGAACGTCCCCGTCGACGTCCACCCGCCTTCGACGCGCGCGAGCAACCGGAAGCGCCCCTTCGAACGAACTCCCTTCGCCAGCGTCGTGAACGAGAAGAAACTCTGCGACGACAGCACGTCTTCGGACGAACCGCGCAGCGATACGTCCACGCGCTGTCCGTGCGTGGGCGAAATGTCGTCGTCGGCCCGCTTCCGCCGATAGGTCGCGCCGGCGATGAACAGGTCCGTGGTCCCCTCGTCGGACCCGACCGTGAACTCCTCGCGCTCGTACGCGAGGGTCAATGACTCCATCCAGCCAAGGCGCGGCTGCGAGCGCGTGGGTCCGACCGCCAGGCGATCGGTCGTATACGTCTCCGGGTCGAGACGGGCGACGAGTGCGCCGATGGTGTAGGTGTGGACCTTCGGATAGAGCGTCGGGATGACGTACTCGGCGTTGACCGATAGCTCGACCGCGGAGACGTTGATCCGGCCCGTGTAGCGGTGACCGGTCCGGTTCAATCTGCGGAACTCCACGTTCAGCAGGAGTCTCGGACCGGTGTCGGTGCCGTAGCCGACACCGACTTCGTAGTGGCGCGGACGGCGCATCGTGAGCCCCACGTGGATGGGCACTTCGTGGTTCACGGCCGTGTCCTTGCGCGCAATCGCTTCCACGCGGCTGAAGTAGGGCGCCCCGCCCAACGCCGACTGGAACGCCAGGAGCTTGTGATAGCGGAACGGCTCGCCGGGGCGAAACGTTAGATACGAGCGCAGCACGCGTTCGTCGACGGCGGACGAATCGAAGGTCACGGCGCCGAAACGGTACTGCGGCCCGGTGTCGAGCGTCAACGCGATGTCCGCGATATTGTCACCACGGTGTATACGGATCACGCTCACGGTGAAGCGCGCGTCCAAGTATCCGCTGTCCGCGGCCGCGCTCACGAACGCGTTCTTGTGCTGCGTGTACCGTCGTTGGTCGAGCACGTCGCCGGAACGGAGGGGAAACGCCGCGACCAGATCCGGAAAAGGTGGCTGGTTCTGACCTGCACCCGTCACCCCCACGCGTACGTCACGCACGCGCACCGGCTCGCCGAGCTGTACGCGGTAACGGGCGAGAAACGTGTCTTCATCGCGTTCTTCGAGGGACGCACTGACCATGGCGTGGTAGTAGCCGAACGGCTCCACCGCGCGCTGGATCTCGGTGGACGCGCGACCATGGAGTTGCGCGATGCGGGCCGGTGTCAGGTCATCGCGATCCTTGTCGCGGACGATCGACAGCACGGCCAGGATGTTCTCGAGGATCTCCTTGTCGTCGACGCCTTCGACCTCGCAGTCGACCTTCGCGGCCCACACCGCGGCGGGAACGACGCACGCGAGCGCAGCGGCGCAGAGGATCGCGGAGCGCAAACCCCTGCGCACGGTATGGATAAGGGGGTTCATGGGACAGTCTCGGCAACTCGGCCGGCCGGTATGGCGGCGTTCCGGCGCGCGTGAGAGTGTCAGCGTAACGCAACCGGACGGCCCTGTCCACGCGTCTACACGTCAGTGGGACTCGGCCGAGACGAGCCTGCGCACGGAGCGCTCACCCCGCAGGCGAGCAAGTGCCAGCACGTGCACCAAGACCGATAACCGGAACCGCGAAGGCGGGCACCCACCACGGCGAAGGGATCGGAGGGGGCGGCGACGATGAAGTGGGTGCGAAGAGGAACACCGTCGCCAGCCACACGCCGAAGAAGACAGCCGAACCGACACGGACTCGGCGTTGGGAGTCGGGCGTCAAGCCGCTCCGGGCGGCCCCCCGAGACAAGGCGAGAAAGACGGCGATCGCGATGGCGATGTTGCCCGCGATCACGACGGTCGCGATGACGTTGGGTATATCGGGGATCATGTGACGACTCCGTCTACGCGGCCGCAACCGCAACCTCGGCGGTCGTCTCTTCCGGTTCGGCCTCCGTCTCCACGCGCGTGCGCGTCTTCGCGACCAGCATGTACACCGCGGGCACCACGAACAGCGTGAACACGGTGCCGATGATCATTCCGCTCACGAGCATGATCCCGATCGAGTTGCGCGCACCCGCGCCCGGTCCGCTGGCGAACACGAGCGGCATGTGGCCGACCACGGTGGCAGCGCTCGTCATCAGGATGGGACGCAGGCGCGTGCCCGCCGCTTCGATGACGGCGTGCAGCTTGTCGACACCGGTTTCCTGCAAGTGGTTGGCGAATTCGACGATCAGGATGCCGTTCTTCGCCACCAGCCCGACCAGCGTGATCAGTCCCACCTGGCTGTAGATGTTGAGCGTGGTCAGCCCGAGGAACGAGAACAGGAGCGCGCCCGAAATGGCGAGCGGCACCGAGCCGACCAGGATCACGAAGGGGTCGCGGAAGCTCTCGAACTGCGCGGCCAGCACCAAGTAGATGAGAATCGCCGAGAGCAGGAAGGTCGCGAGGAATTTTCCGCCCTCGGTGCGCAGCTGGCGCGACTCCCCGGCGTAGTCGATAGAATAGCCGGGCGGGAGGATCTGCGCCGCCTCCGTTTCGAGGAAGCGCAGGGCCGCGTCGAGCGACACCGGGGGCGGTATGACACCCTGGATGCGCACCGCGTTGAGCTGCTGGAAGCGCTTGAGCTCACGCGGTTCGGTGGTAGTGCGCAGCGACGCAAACGTCGACAACGGCACGAGTCGTCCCTCCGGGCCGGTGACATGGATCTCCTCGAGCTGCGCCGGTGTCAGCCGTTCGCTGCGCTTGATCTGGGGAATGACCTTGTAGCTCCGGCCCTGGATGCTGAAGCGGTT
>JAKEHA010000018.1 GCA_022615275.1 Candidatus Latescibacterota bacterium | reverse complement strand
GTATCTCTGGATCTTCGGCAACAACGTCGAAGACGTCCTGGGTCACGCGAAGTACTTCTTCTTCTACGTCGCGTGCGGCGTGCTGGCGGGCTTCGCGCACATTCTCTTCAATCCCAACTCGACCGTCCCCACGGTCGGTGCGAGCGGTGCGGTGGCCGGCGTGCTGGGTGCCTATTTGGTGATGTATCCCAAGGCGCGCGTGCTCACCCTCGTGTTTCTCGGCATTTTTATCCGCATGATGGAAGTCCCCGCCGCCGTCCTGCTGGTGCTCTGGTTTGTGATGCAATCGCTGCAGGGATTCCTATCGCTCGGTGTCCGCGAGATGTCGGGCGGGGTGGCCTGGTTTGCGCACATCGGCGGGTTCGTGGCCGGCGCAGTGCTCTCCCTCATGCTCGCGGGCGGGACGATTCGTGAGATTCGCGGGCGGTCGCGGTACGACTAGTGCCCGCTACGGAAAAAGCCGAAACGGCCGCTTGGGCGATTCGCGAAACGCGCCGTCCAGGTGATGAATGTCGCCGAGGAGGTCGATGCGTGCTCGGCCCTGCGGGAACATGACGCGCGTCACCGAGCCGTTGCGAATCTTGAAGCTCCACAGATCGTCGAGCTTCATTCCCAGCGCCGCCGTCAAGTACGCGCAAATCACGCCGCCGTGCGTGACGATCGCGATCTCACCCGACGCATGCGCGGCGCGGATGCCGTTCATTGCGCGCACCACACGACGGCGAAACTGGGCCACCGTTTCGGCGCCGGGGATGCGAACGGCACTCGGCTCGTGGAACCAGAGCTTCACCTCGCGCGGGTAGCGGCGGCGCAGCGTGGTCGCCTTCTCGCCTTCCCACTTCCCCAGACGAATCTCGCGTAACCCCTCGCGCGCCTCGATCTCCAGCGCGCCATCGAAGGCGAGTCGCGCGGTTTGCATCGTGCGCTTGGACGGACTCGCGTACGCCGCCACGAAGTCGACGTAGTCGAGGCGCTTGCCGATGCGTTTCGCCTGCTCCATGCCGAGCCAGCTCAAGGTCGACTCGGTGTGCCCTTGGACTCGCCCGTCGCGGTTGAAGCCGGTTTCGGCGTGCCGGATGAGATAGAGAACCTGCATGGCCGGTGGAAGATAGCCACCCCAGTGCGACCGCGTCCAGCCGGAAGTCCGCGCGAGAGCGCAGCGTGAGTCACTCGCGGTCTCGAGCGCGATTTCGCAGGAAGTCCCAACCGGCCAGTCCCGCCCCGATGCAAGCGCCGAGCGCGCGGAACCACGTCGAGTAGTCGGGGTGAACGAGGGCCAACGTAGTAAGGAAAACGCCGAGGTGAATCCATCTAGCGCGAGGGGCCCTGCGTCGCAATAGCGCCCCCGCGACGACGGCGACAACGGCACTGACGACGAACGGCAGCAAGAGCAAGATCGAATCCAGCACTCGAGCACCTTACCCGCTGGGCCGGCCATCAGGGCCCCGTACAAAGGCGACAGGGACATCCATCCCCACCGTCGCCGTAGCCATACCCGCCTGGGAGATCGACCGGGGTCGGCGGCTGCAGCTGACTCAAGATTAGATGAACAAGACCGGAATAGTAAGCCCCCATTATGGCGCCGAGGACCCCGCCCCCAAAGACCGCCGCGTATCCGGCATCGATTAGGTACTCAAAGGTCCAATTCAAAGAACTCTCGTTGAACGGTGCGCCTTGTTCGCGGCTCGGGTTGTCTTGGCACGAGCTCGGCCCAGAGGTCAAACGATGCGAAGGCGACCTGTTTATAGGTCGCGACTATGCTCTTTCCGGGACTGCCGGGCTCTCCTCCGTCCTGAAGGGACTCCTCAATGGCGACACCTTCCACTGGACGTGCGGCGAGCGCATATAGCTCGTTTGCCTCGACATCACTTACTCGTTCGGTTTCATGCAAGAACTCGATTAGGCGGAGGTGTGCATCGCCTGACATCTTGGCGAAACTGAATCCGGACGCCGACGCCACGGCGTGGCCTTGGCGGGCGAGAAAACTCATGTCCGCCATTGTGACTTGCTCGAAGATTCCTCTGGAGGTTAGCACCTCGTTCGCGGCCTCGACCACGAATGCTCTATACGTCTTCTCGTCTATGGGCGTAGTACCGGGTCCAACGGCCCTTGCTGTGGTAACGCACTCTCGCGATCACCGTCCGTGGCTTCAGATTGAACTGATATCGGCGTCTCTTCTGACCGATCATCCGGGCGCCGCATGAAGCGACCAGGCAGGACAAGGCAAGTGGCAGGGCAGTCGCCAAGTTGCGCGGAATCCGGCGCATGGGTGGTTCCCCCTTCCGAGTGAAGTACTCATTTCGGTCGGTTTCTGACCTAGCGACGAGCACTGATCGTACCGAGCGAGACGAGGAGAGGTGTTTGCGCCGTTGCCAAGCGATGACCTCCCGCTCAAACGTAGCGCCCATCCGGATGCGCAACGTTGTACGGGCCGAGTTTCCTCGTCACGGCGGAGTTGGAACGGCCTTCAGCGATTGAGCTTACGTCCGAATGTGGCCTGCAGCCGCGGTGTCACGCGATTGACACCCGCGTTCAACGG
>JAKEHA010000117.1 GCA_022615275.1 Candidatus Latescibacterota bacterium | reverse complement strand
GCCGGCGACGCCACCCCGAACATGGGCATCGACACGCACGCCACCGCCGTGGCGATCATCCACACGTAGATGATGCGCGCGAGTTGGCGGCGCGAAAACAGGCTCGTGATCGTCGGGAGCCCCGCCCGCGCGTAATCGTCGCCGATGCGCAGCAAGAGGAGCCAGAAGTGCGGAACCTGCCACACGAAAAAGAAGAAGGCGACCGCGAGGATGCGCGGGTCGGCCGGGTGGCCGCCGGCCGCGACCCAGCCGATGACGGGCGGGATCGCTCCCACCAGGCCGCCCGGAATCGCGGCGAACGCGGACACGCGCTTGAGCGGCGTGTAGACGCCGTTGTACCAGAGCAGCGTGAACACGCCCAGCAACGCGGCGATCGGATGCGGCACCAGGCACAGGGCGCCCACGGCGACGAGCGCCAGCGCGATCCACAGCGCGGTGCGCGCGCGCATCCTCCCCGAGGGAATCGGACGCCGCGCCGTGCGGTGCATGAGCGCGTCTAGGTCGCGCTCCTGGTACTGATTGAGCGACCCTGCGCCGGCCGCGAGCAAGAACACGCCCGCCACGGCCGGCAGCATCTCGAACGAGAACGAGCCCGCGGCCAGGAGCCATCCCGTAACGGCCGACGCCGTCGACAGCACGGCGATCCGTACCTTGCTCAATTCGAGCACCAGCCCGATTCCTTCTCGCACGCGCGTCATACTATTGGAGACTCTTGATGTACGCGGTCAGCGCCTTGATCTCGGATTCGTTGACGAGACCTTCTTGCGACGGCATCAGCGGCTGGTAGCCCTTCACGATGTCGTCGGTCGGCTTCAACATGGAATTACGAATGTAGGCGTCGTCGACGACGATCTCGCGTTCCTGCCCGCCCGTGACCACGGTTTCCGTCTTGCCGTAGAGGCCCTTGTAGGTGGGTCCGATCAGGCGGGTGCCGTCGATGCTGTGGCACGCGTTGCACCCCTTCGACTTCGAGAGCGCCTCTCCGAGGATGTGCAAGTTCTCGCCTTCACCGGACTCGGCCGCCTGCTGGATCTGGACCACCTTCTCGCCTTCCACGCGCAGCCACTCCTCGAATTCGTCCTGCGTCACGACGTGCACCTTGCTCCACATTGCGGAGTGGCTCAATCCGCAGTACTCCGCGCAGAAGACCTGATACACGCCGGTCTGGTAGGCTTCGAACCACAGGAACAAATCCGGGATGCCGGGTACCGCGTCCTGCTTCACCTTGAAGGCCGGGATGTAATAGCTGTGCAGCACGTCCTGCGACACCAGGTTGAGCTTTACCGGCTTGTTGACGGGCACGTACAACTCGGCGCTTTGCACGCCGTTCTCGTACTCGTGCACCCACGACCACATGCGCCCGGTGACCTGCACCTCCATCGCGCCTTCGGGGACGGTCTTGATGAACTTGTATCCTTCCCACCCGTACCAGAAGAACCCGAAGGCCAGGATGGTCGGAATCACGGTCCACACGATCTCGAGCATGCGGTGTCCGTGGATGTCCTCGGGGTGCGGATTGCGGCGCCGGTGGTAACGGATCGTGAAATAGATCATCACGGCCGTGATCCCGACCAACATCACCACCGACGTCCCGGCGATGAACAGGATCGGCCCGTTGACGGAATCAGAGATACTGGAAAGCCGGCTCAGCATGTTCCTACCTGAACAGCGTATCCGTGAACGTCATGCCGATGAAAATGACCATGGCCAGGATCATGATCCAAACCAGGCGGTGAAAGAGCGTGTCCTCGTACTTGAGGTGCATGAACAGCCACAGCACGATCGACGCCTTGACCAGCGCGATGAACAGCGCCACGACTACGCTCAAGCTCCCGAAGTGCATCCCCGCCGCCGTCACCGTGATCGCGGTGAGAACCAAGAGCGAGAACCACGTCAGGAAATATATCCCGTACCCGGCGGGTTCGTGCGCGTGCTCTTCGTGCTCGTGATCGCTCATGACAACCTCTCGAATTACGTGATCAGATAGAAAAGCGGGAACAGGAAGATCCAGATGATGTCGACGATGTGCCAGTAGAGTCCCGAGTTCTCCAGCTGGTTGAAGTCGGCGACGTGAAAGCGCTTCTTGACCGGCCAGTACTTGGTCTTGACGTCGATGCGCTCGATCGAACCGTCCACCTCGTCGCCCTTCCACACCACTTTCCCGCCCGCGTCCACGAAGGCCATGCGACACCCTTCGATCTCGCCCAGCCCGTGCCCCGCCACGAAGGAGACCTTGGCGTTGGGCTGCTTCATCACCTTGAGGAACATGACGGTCAGCAGCACCATGCCCACCAGAACGTGGATGCCGTGGATGCCGGTCATCACGAAATACAGCCCGTAGAACAGAACCTCGCCCTTCGGGTGCGCGAGCAAGTACTCGGAGCCCGGGTAGATTCCGTGGTGGAATTTCGCTCCCCACTCGAAGTACTTGTTCACCATGAAGCCGGCGCCGCACAGGACCGTGATCGCGAGCATCCACAAGGAGAGCTTGCGATTACCGTGGTGGACGGCCGCGATCGACAACGCCATGGTCAAGCTGCTGGTGAGCAGAATGAGCGTGTTGATAGTACCGACCAGCGTGTTGAGCTCGGCGGCCGCGTGGTGGAAGTCCTGCGCGTACTCGGAACGATAGATCGAATAGAGCAGGAACATCCCGCCGAAGAGCGTGATTTCCGTGATCAGGAACAGCCAGATCCCGATCTTGGAGCCGCGGTAGTCCTTGTGCGCGGTGAGCGCGATCGAGTGGCCGCTCATTTGTGCTCCGGCACGTCGGGGTCGTAGGGACCGTGGGTGACGGTCGGAATCTTGTCGAAGTTCTCGAGCGGCGGCGGCGACGGCACCGTCCACTCCAGCGTGCGCCCACCACCCCACGGATCGAGCTCGCGGCACGGCTTACCGGTCTTGAGCGAACGCAGCAGGTTCCAGAACATAAGCAGAATGCCGCTGATCATGATCCACGACCCAATGGTCGAAACCACGTGCCACTTCTGGTATTCCGGCAGGTAGTCGTAGTAGCGGCGCGGCATCCCTTCCCAGCCCATGATGAACATGGGCATGTAGAGGACGTTGAAACCCACGAAGGTCAGGAACCAGGCGATCTTCGACGGCACCTGGTGGTACATCCTGCCGAACATCTTCGGATACCAGTGGTGCAGCGCGCCGAAGAACGCAAAGCCGAGGCCGCCGAAGATGATGTAGTGGAAGTGTGCGACGATGAAATAGGTGTCGTGGACGTGAACATCGACGGACAAGACGCCGATCATCATGCCGCTAAAGCCGCCGATCATGAACAGGAAGATGAACGCGAGCGTGTACAGCATCGGCGTCTCGAGCTGGATCGAGCCTTTGTACAACGTCGCGACCCAGTTGAAGACCTTGATGGCGCTCGGTATGGCGACGATCATCGTCAACAGCGAGAACACGAAATTCGCGACCAGGCTCTGACCGCTGATGAACATGTGGTGGGCCCACACGATGGAGCCGAAGAGCGCGATGGCCACGCTCGACATGGCAATGAAACCGTAGCCGAAGATGGTGCGGCGCGCGTGCACAGCCAGCATGTCCGAAATCGCACCGAGCCCGGGCAGGATCATGATGTAGACCGCGGGGTGCGAGTAGATCCAGAACAAGTGCTGATAGAGGATCGGGTCGCCGCCCTTCACGGGGTCGAATACTCCGATGCCGAACGAGCGCTCGACCATGATCAGCACCAGGGTGATACCGACGACGGGTGTAGCCACGACTTGGAGCCAGGCCGTCGAGTACAACGCCCACACGAACAGCGGTAGCCGGAAGAAGCTCATGCCCGGCGCGCGCATTCGATGCACGGTAGTGAGGAAGTTGAGTCCGGTCAGGATCGACGAGAACCCGAGCACGAACACGGCGGCCGCGGCCAGCGTGACGTTGGTGCCGGTGCGGATGCTGTAGGGCGCGTAGAAGGTCCACCCCGTGTCCGGCGGACCGCCGCCGGTGAAGAGCGCGGTCACCGCCATCAAACCGCCCGTGAGGAACAGCCACCACGAGAACAGATTGATGCGCGGGAACTGCACGTCCTTGGCGCCGATCATGATCGGCAAGAGGAAGTTGCCCAACGACGCCGACAGCCCCGGGACCACGAACAGGAACACCATGATCACGCCGTGCAGCGTGAAGACGGCGTTGTAAGTCTGCGCGTCCATGATGGTCTTGCCCGGCGCCATCAGCTCGAGGCGAATCACGAACCCGAGCGTCATGCCGACCGTGAAAAAGGTCAGCATGAGCACGAGGTACATCAGCCCGATGCGCTTGTGGTCGGTCGAAAAGATCCACGCGAAGATCCCCGACCAACGTCCCTTGAAGTGATAGAAATCGACGTCGGCGGCGTTGGGAACGGTCCCGTGCCGGACCGCGGCGCCGTGACTCGCGGATGCGGCGTGATCGCTCATACTAGTGCACCTTCATCTCGCGGCGCCGGCCCGACGCGGACACGAACAGCACGATGCCGGCCAAGCCCACCAGCGTGCTCAGTCCCACGATACGCGTCGTCTTGAGCACGAACTTCTCTCCGCTGGGGTCGTAGCTGAAACAGAACTTGTAGAACTTGACGATGGTCGCGCCGATCTTGCCCTCGCGCGCCTCGATGAGCGCCAGCTTGATGTCGAGCGGCAGGTACTCGGAGCCGGTCAGATAGCGCGTGATCTTCCCTTCCGGCGAGAGCACGATCAACGTGGTGGGGTGGGCAAAGTCCTTTTCGGCGCGCCGGAAGCCGAATCCCACCGACTGCGTGAAGGCCGCGATGGTGGCCGAGTCGGCGGTGAGGAAGGTCCACGCCTCGCGCGGGAATCCGTTGGGAAGCGTGCGATAGTACTCGTCCTTGAGGCGCGCCGAGCCGTCGGGGCTGTCGGTCTCGTCGAAGCTGATGGTGAGAACGCGATAGTCGCGTCCCGGTTGCATGTCGACGGCCTGGAGCTTGGACAGCATCTCGGCCACCTCGTCGAGCAGGGGCCGGCAAATCGACGGGCACGTATAGTAGACGAGCGAGACCAGTGTGGGCCGGTCGATCGTGTCGCGGAGCGCGACCGTGTCACCGTTCTCGGCCACGAAGCGAAGTTCCCCCGCGACCGTGTCTCCCAAGTGCTCGGAAAGCCCGATCTCGAGCGGGTCGATCTGGTCGTCCGGGGACGCCCACGCCAACACGCGCGCGCTCGCGATCAAGCCGAGAGCGACGCACAAAACTATCGTGACGCGGATCGTTTTAGGGGTCCGTTCCAAAGCCACCCTCGCCCGGGTGCCATGCGGAAGCCGTTGATTTAGTTATAATTATCGCAACTGGGAATCGCTTTGTGCGAGGATTCACAAAGCAATGGGGCGACGATAGCGTTTTTGGAAAGTTCGTGTCAAGGGGGAAACCGGGACGGCGTCAGCGGATGTCGGCCCCCAGCCGGACCGCGACGTCGTCGGGTTTCGTGGTCGGAAGATCGCACGCGAAATTGCGGCACACGTACGCCGTGGCCGCGCCGTCCACGGCGATCTGCTCGCGCGTGTACGGCACCACCTCCACCACGGCCTTGGGATCCTCCTCCGGGCGAAGCACGACCACCTTGTTGGGGACGAACGCGCGATCGACCGCCGCCAGCATGGCCCGCGTGTCGGGCCCGTCGCGCGAGCCCGCCACCACGATTTCGAACGTGGGCCCCACCAGGAAGTCGACCGCGACCATCGAAAAGGCGTGCGCCATGGGAAGGCGCGACGCCTGCGACGCAAACGCGCTCCCGATCGCGCGCGCCTTTCGATCCCATTGCATGTCGCCCGTGAAGCGCGCGATGCGCGCGAGGTTCAGCATGGCGACCGAGTTGCCCGACGGTGTCGCGCCGTCGTAGATCTCGCGCGTGCGCACGATGAGATCGTCGCTCCCCTTCTCCGTCAGGAAGTAGCCGCCGCCGTCGGCTGCGAAGCGCTCGTCCATGCGTCGCGTGAGTCGAATCGCTTCCGACAGATGCGACACATCGAACGTCGCCTCGTACAACTCCAACAATCCCCAGGACAGGAAGGCGTAGTCGTCGAGCATCCCGTCGATGGCCGCGTCGCCGTCGCGGTAGCGATGCAGCAACGCACCGCTCTTGCGCGTCATCTTCTCGCGCGCGAAGCGCGCGGCGAGTAGCGCGCGCTCGATGTGGTCGGGACGCCCGAGCACGCGACCGCTGCGGGAGAGCGCGGCGATCATGAGGCCGTTCCAGTCCGTCAGGACCTTGTCATCGAGATGGGGGCGAATCCGGCCCGCGCGCGCCTCGAACAATCGTTGGCGCACCGATTCCAGACGCTCGACGAAGGCCTCCTCGGAGACGCCGGCCGCGCGCGCGGCTTCCGCCCGTGGCCGCGGCACGTGCAGGACATTCGCGCCGGAACGGTGCCCGCTCGCTTCCTCCGCGAAGTTGCCGTCCTCGTCGACGCCGAACACCTCCGCCGCGAAGTCCGCGTCTGTTCCCAGCACGTCGCGCAGCTCGGCGAGCGTCCACACGTAGAACTTCCCTTCCTCGCCCTCGCTGTCGGCGTCCTCGGCCGAATAGAAGCCGCCTTCGGGCGCCGAGAGGTCGCGCATGACGTAGGCTGCGATCTCCTCCGCCGTACGCCGATAGCCGTCGTTGCGCGTCGCGTGGTAGGCCTCGGTGTACGCGAGCAAGAGCAGCGCCTGGTCGTAGAGCATCTTCTCGAAGTGCGGGAGCAGCCACTGTGCGTCCGTCGAATAGCGGTGGAAGCCGAATCCGACCTGGTCGTACACGCCGCCGCGCCGCATTCGATCGAGCGTCTTTTCGACCATCGCGAGCGCCCCCGCGTCGCCGGTTCGCTTCCAGTGCCGCAGAAGGAACATGAGATTGTGGGGTGTGGGAAACTTCGGGCGCGAGCCGAAGCCGCCGTAGGTCGAGTCGAAACTCGCGGCGAAGCCGCGATAGGCGTCGTTAATCGCTTCCAGCCCGAGCTCGTCGCCCGGCTCCGGCGTTACCGCGCTCTCGAGGGCGCGCGTCACGCGCTCCGAATCCGTCAGCACGGAATCGCGGTTGTCGCGCCAGGCCGCCTCGACGCGCGGAATGAACGAGAGCATGGCCGCCTTGGGAATGTAGGTCGCGGCGAAGAACGGCTTGCGATCGGGTGTCAGGAGCAGGGTCAGCGGCCAGCCGCCGCCGCCCGTCATCATCTGGCACACGGTCATGTAGACGTGATCCACGTCGGGACGCTCTTCGCGGTCGACCTTTATGCACACGAAGGCGCGGTTCATGAGCGCGGCCACCTCGGCGTCCTCGAACGACTCGTGTTCCATGACGTGGCACCAGTGACAGGTCGAGTAGCCGATGGACAGGAACACGGGCCTGTCCTCCTCGCGCGCCTTCGCGAAGGCCTCGTCGCCCCACGGATACCAGTCGACGGGGTTGTCGGCGTGTTGTCGCAGATAGGGACTTTGTTCGAGCGCCAGGCGATTCTGACCCATCGGGACCTCGGAGCGGCGCGGCTCGTCCCCGCAGGCAGCGAGGACGGCGGGCAGCAGCGCGATGCACGAGCGAAATGCGGAGGCCATGGTACGCGGGCCGCGGGACGGGCGGCCGCGCCGACCATAGCACGTTCAGAACGCGCGCGCGTTGCGAATAACGTGGCCGCCGGCGGTCACCGCAACGTCGTCGAAGACCAGCGATCCCGCGCTGCGATCGTGGGGGCCGTGAAAATCGACCTCGATGCGGTAGCGCCCGGCCGGCAGGTCGAGGCGCGCAAGATAGATGCGGCTGGGGAGCGAGGACCAGCTTCTCGTGTCGGCGGTCTCCGTGACGATGTTGAGAATGTTGACGAGCGCGCCCAGGCCTTCGTCCTTGTCGTCCGCCGCGTTGTGCGCGAGATACTTGATGATGGCGCGCACGATCGCGCGCACGAACATGGTCGACTCCTTCTCGCGAAAGGCCTGCTCGGCGAGGGCGTCCAGGTTCGACACCACCACCGCGCGCGACTCGACGGGGTTCCCGTTCTCGACCGGGTGTGCGCGCACGACCGCACCCGCGTAGCGCGGCGGCAGGTACTCGAGCGCGGGTAGCGCCACCTTGAGCCAGTACTTGACCTTGACCTGGGGTCCGTAGTGGACGCCGTGGCGGTGCGAAAGCTCTTCCGCGAACTTCTCGTTATCGGTCCAGCGATCGCTCTCGAAGATCGGCAACACGACGCTGGTTTCCCGCTTGCGCACGATCTGGCCGCACTCGACCAGCACCGACACGTGCCCGGTATCGGCGCCGACCGCACAGCGCGCGCGCGCCGCGTATGCGGCCTCCTCGTCGCGGTCCCCGCGCGCGAAGGCGTTGTCGGCGGCGTCGCAGAAGAACGACGGCGGCAGCGGTGTGACGGGAGCGAAACCGCCGCCCTCGTACAGCTCCGCGGCGACCCGGTACGAAACCCCCGCCGACTCGCGCTCACCGCCCATTTGATAGACCAGGCCGGTCAGGTATTGCACGAAGGGGTCGTTGGTGAAGTACGTCTCGCCGCCGTCGTGGAGCATCTGCAGCTTGCGATTGACGCGGCGACACTCGACCATCGCGCCGTCGATGTCGCCCACTCCGAGATAGTTGAGAATCTGGTAATAGTTGACGTAGACGGCTTCGAAGGCGTCGCCGCGGTACTGCGAGATGGTCTCCGAGACCGCCAGCGACGCCGCCTCGCGGGTGACGCTCTTCGTGTAGAGATCTTCGAGCACCAGCTCGGATTCCGTGAACGCCTTGCTCGACTCGGCGTAGTCGCCGCGGCAGTGGAGGACCAGCCCCTTCTCGTACAGATACAGGAGCTTCGAGTTGGAGTGGTCGATGTCCTCGATCGTCGCCAGCGCGCGCTCGTAGTCGTCGGCCATGAGCGCGTCGCGAATCCGGCCCGAGTGCGACACGTAGCTCGAGCAGGCTGCGATGCACACGGGCGCGAGCAGCGCTCCGACCAGCGCCGTCGGTCGAGTCGAACCCCCGGAGGTCATGCCGGCGGCTAGAGCTTGTAGTCGCCCCGGCCGATGTACTTCTTGATCTTCTTCTGGCCCGCCCAGACCTTCGCGTTCGACTCCAGGTCGATCAAGGTGAGATCCACTTGGTAGAATACGATCGCCTCGCCACCCTCGGAGTCCTCGATGCTGTTGATGACGCCCGAGAGCATGTAGTCGGCTCCGTGCTCGCGTCCCCATTGTTTCATCGTCTCCTCGGAGGAATACTGCTGCTGGTCCGCGCGCTCGCCGCGAATCTCTTCGCGCTCCTCCGCGCTCGCCACCATTTCGGCGTCGCCGGAATTGATGAACGCGCGCTCGATGTCGCCGATGAAGGTGCCGACCGCGATGTGCTCGCTCGACTTGTTGCGAATCTGCCCCACGATGATGGTCGGCCGCTTGCCCTTCTTGTCGATGTGATTCGCCTTCCAGGGCCGCGACATGCAGTCGGCGATCATCGTCTCCGACACCAGCCGCGAATCGGTGTCGTTCCAGCGACCGGAGAGGTCGACGGTTTCGTCGGGATCGATGCGGGTGACTTGCTTTCCTCCCGAGCAACCCATGCTGCCGGCTACGATCGCCGCCAGCGCGAGCGCGTGCGCGTATCTCTTCATGCGGATTTCCTCCTTCGGTTCCCGGCGCGCAGGCGACCGGGAGCGTAACCGTTGACGAAGTGCGTCGGCGAGAGAGTGCGTCGAGCGACGCCGGGTTGTCAACTGAAGAGGCGGTTAACGGGTCGCGTGCAGGAGGCGGTCCAGGGGCACGGGCTCGATCGCTTCGGGCAGGTCGTAGACGTGGCGCGTGGTCTTGTAGGGATAGACGCGCCCGGAGAGCGCCATCGCGACCACGTCGTGCTTGGTGACGGCGATCTCGGTGCGCCGCGAGATGACGCGGATGGCGTCGTCGCGCAAGTAATCGACCGCGTAGCACGGAATCAACGCGAAGCCCAAGAGCGACGACGCGTGCCAGCGATGGTGCCCGTCGAGGATGACGCGCGTCGTCTCGTCGATCAGGACCGGCGGGTAGAAGCCGCCCGCGGTGCGGATCTCTTCCGCGAGTGCCGCCACGCGCTCCATGTCGACGTCCTCGTGTGGCCGCAGGGCGCCGGGTTCCACGAGTTGAAACGTACCCTGCACGGCGGAACCGTGCCTACTTCCAGGGAACCGCGAGGTTGAGGTCGGACAACTTGCTCTCGAGCTCCTCGCGCTCGCGATTGCGCTTCCACCCGCCGCTCGCGGCGGGCTCGAGCCATCCGCGATCTTCGACGATCTTGCGCGCGAGTGCCGCGTCGCCCTTGGCCACCGCGCGCACGACCTCGCGTTCGATGGCCGAGAGCGCCGTCGAATTCATGCGGTAGTCGATGAACGCTTCCCACGTGAAGGGCACCCACTTGGCGACGATGTCTTCACCGATGCACTTCGCGTAGTTGCGAATCTCGAGCTGCGAGTGGTCTTCCATGCGCAGTGCCAGGAAGTGCAGCAGGTTGTGGAGGTCGATCTTCCAGTAGGCTTCGGTGTAGGTGGACAGCGGCAAATCCTTGCGCGCCTGTTCGCGGGCCACACCCTTCTCGATACGCGCTTCGTAGATGCGCCGCGATTCCTTGTGGAGTTCGGCTTCCTCGTTGGATAGAGCCGCGCCTGCTTCCGGATCGAGAAACCCCGCGCTCCCCTGGCGGTTGCCGGTCGATTGCATGCGCCACTCGCCGGGCGGTGTCGCCTGCGCGGCGTCGATCGCTATCGAGTACCGGGTGCTGTACTCATTCACGGAGGCCGAACGATGCCGGATCCACTGCCTCCAGCAGTCCATCGGCACGCGCACGTGCAGCTTGATCTCGCACATCTCGAAGGGCGTGGTGTGGCGGTGGCGAAGGAGGTAGCGAATCAGTCCCCGGTCCTCGAGCACCTTCTTGGTGCCCTTGCCGTACGACACGCGCGCGGCCTGCACGATCGACTCGTCCGCGCCCATGTAGTCGACGACGCGCACGAAGCCGTCGTCGAGGACCTTGATGGGTTCGCCCAGGATGCGGTCGAGCGCCTCGACGCGGGGACGCTCCAGCCGCTCGGCGTGAGTGGCTTCGGTGTCGTTGGACATAGCGCTCCATTAAAGCGTAACCGAGCGGGTCAAAACAAGGTGGAACTCCTCGCGCGGGCTGCGATACCGTGGCGGTGTGAATCGCGACGCGATGCTTTCGCGCCTGAGCGCGGCGGTGGCACCCTGGGACGTCGTGGTCGTGGGCGGCGGTGCGACCGGCCTGGGGTGCGCGGTCGACGCGGCCTCGCGCGGCCTCTCGACGGTC
>JAKEHA010000116.1 GCA_022615275.1 Candidatus Latescibacterota bacterium | reverse complement strand
GGACGGTGAGCTGGGTGGGCGCGAAATTGAGAATGCCCTTGGTGCCGCCGCGCACCAGCAAGTCGACGATGTCGGCCGCGGCCTCGGGCGGGGTCGCGACGACCGCGATATGGACGGGGTCGTGGCGCAGGACGTCTTCGGCGTTTCGTTGGTGCGTGATATCGACGTCGTTCCATTTCGTCCCCACCTTGACGGGGTCGACGTCGAACACGTGTTTGAAGAAGAATCCGTCGTCGCGAAAGCCCTCATGGAAGAAGAGCGCGTGGCCGAGGGAGCCCGCGCCGAAGAGCGCCATCGTCCACTGCTTGTCGAGTCCCAGGATCTCGACGATCGCCGCCTTGAGTTCGGTGACGCTGTAGCCCAGCCCGCGCGTCCCGAAGTTCCCGAAGTACGAGAGGTCCTTGCGCACCTGGGCGCTCGTGATGCCGCCGAGCTCGGCCAGGCGCGCGCTCGAGACCGTGGGTATGCCGCGCTTCTCGAGGTCGAGCAGGATCCGGTAGTAGTTCGAAAGGCGCCGGACCGTGAACTCGGAGATCTTCTCCATCTTCAGACGCACCTTACGCTTCGGCCTCGACTTCCATGGCCAGATGCGCCACGTCGACCACCTTGTCGTCGCCCTCCAGGTTGATGAGCCGCACGCCCTGCGTGTTGCGGCCGATCACCGAGATGCCCGAGATCGGGCAGCGAATCACGATGCCGTTCTTGGTAATGATCATCATCTGGTCGCTGTCCTTGACCTCCTGGATGGTGACCACCTTGCCGTTGCGCGCCGTCGTCTTGATGTTGATGACGCCGATGCCGCCGCGGCCCTTCACCGGATAGTCTTCCAGCGGCGAGCGCTTGCCGAAGCCGTTCTCGGTGACGGTGAGCAGTGTCGCCCCGGCCGCGACCACCACCATGCCGACCACTTCGTCGTCGCCAACCAGAGTCGTGCCTTTGACACCGGTGGCGGCGCGACCCATCGGACGCACCTTGCTCTCGTGGAAGCGGATCGAGCGCCCGTTCTTCTTCGCCAGCACGATGTCCTGGCTGCCGTTGGTGATGGCGGCGTCGATCAGCTCGTCGCCGTCGCGCAGATTGACGGCGATGATGCCGCCGCGGCGCGGGCGGCCGTAGTCGCTCAATACCGTCTTCTTGATGACGCCCTTCTTGGTGGCCAGCACGAGGAATTGATCCTCGCGGAACTCGGCCACGGGAATGCGCCCGGCGATGCGTTCGCCTTCCTGCAGCCCGAGCAGGTTCACGATCGCCTTGCCGCGCGCGGCGCGCCCGGCTTCGGGGATCTCGTGCACCTTGACCCAGTGGCAGCGGCCCATATCCGTAAAGAACAGGATGTAGCTGTGCGTCGACGCCACGAAGATGTGCTCGACGAAGTCCTCGTCGCGCATCTTGATGCCGGTGACGCCGCGGCCGCCGCGCTTCTGCTGGCGGTACGCGTCCAAGGGTAAGCGCTTGATGTAGCCCGCGTGCGAGATCGTGATCACCATGTCCTCTTCGGCGATCAAGTCTTCGACGTTGAAGTCCACCGGGCCCGAGTCGAGGATCTCGGTCCTGCGCTCGTCGCCGTACTTCTCCTTGATCTCTTTGATTTCGGTCTCGATGATCGCGAGCACCTTCTTGCGATCGCCCAGGACGGACTTGAGCTCGGCGATGAGCTTCAGGAGTTCCTGGTACTCGTCCTGGATCTTCTGGCGCTCGAGGCCAGTGAGCCTCTGGAGTCGCATCTCGAGGATGGCGTTGGCCTGGATCTCGGAGAGCTTGAACTTCGTCATCAAGCCCGAACGCGCGGTTTCGACGTCCTTGGAAGCTCGAATCAACGCGACAATCTCATCGATATGATCCAGCGCTATGCGGAGGCCTTCGAGGATATGCGCACGTTCTTCTGCCTTGCGTAGATCGAATTTTGTGCGCCGCACCACCACCGCTTCGCGGTGGTTCAACCAGTGCTGGATCATGTCTCGCAGCGAGAGGACCTCGGGGCGGTTGTTGACCAGCGCCAGCATGATGATGCCGAAGGTCACCTGCATCTGCGTGTGCTTGAAGAGCTGGTTCTCGACCACGCGTACGTCGGCGTCGCGCTTGAGGATAATGACGACGCGCATGCCTTCGCGGCTGGATTCGTCTCTAATATCCGCGATGTCGGAGATGACGTCGTCCTTGACCAGCTCGGCGATGCGCTCGATCAGCATCGCCTTGTTCACCTGGTAGGGCAGTTCGTCGATGATGATCGCTTCGCGGTCGCCCTTCATCTCTTCGACGTGGGTGCGCGCGCGCACGATCACGCGGCCGCGCCCGGTGCGATACGCTTCACTGATACCGAGCTTGCCGAGCACGATGCCGTGGGTGGGGAAGTCGGGGCCCTTGACGATCTTCAAGAGCTCGTCGTCGGAGACGTCCGGATTCTCGAGGACCGCGATGCTCGCGTCGCAGATCTCGCCGATGTTGTGCGGCGGGATGTTGGTGGCCATGCCGACCGCGATGCCGGCGGCACCGTTGACGAGCAGATTGGGAACGCGCGAAGGCATGACGAGCGGCATGGTGCGCGACTCGTCGTAGTTGGGGCCGTAGTCGACGGTTTCCTTGTCGAGGTCGGCGAGGATCTCTTCCGCGAAGGCGGTCATGCGCACTTCGGTGTAGCGCTCGGCCGCGGGCGGGTCGCCGTCGACGGATCCGAAGTTGCCCTGGCCGTCGACCAGTGGGTAGCGCAGCGCGAACTCCTGCGCCATACGCACGATGGTGTCGTACACGGCCGCGGTTCCGTGCGGGTGGTAGTTACCGGTGACGTCGCCGGTCACCTTCGCCGACTTGCGGTAAGGCCGCGAGTGCGTGAGCGAGAGGTCGTTCATCGCCGTCAACACGCGGCGATGCACCGGCTTCAATCCGTCGCGCACATCCGGCAGCGCGCGAGAAATGATCACACTCATCGAATAGTCGAGATACGAATTCCGCATCTCCGATTCGATGGCTACCGGCACGATCCTCTCGTTGTTGGCCATTCCGATTTCTCCTAGTGGATTTCTTGGCGTCCCGGCGCCTTGTACCTAATGAGGGAGGCCCCCTCCGACCACGCACTCCGACCCGGTTGTGAAAGGAATTTCAATGCCCCGAAATAATAGAGGTTTCGAGGTCCGATGGAAACTGTTTTTTTGTCCCTGTCGACGGCGTATCCAGTTGTGGTTATGTCGGTTACACCGCCGGTGGGGGGGCGTCATCGGGGCGCTTCGAGCGCACCCGCCGCTTCACTTCCTCGACGGTTTTCTTAGTGGTCACCTTCATGCGATGAAGCCACCGTCTCGCGAACGCGAACTCGAGCCCGAGGATGGCCAAGCCGCCCACGATCGTCAGCAAACCCGGACCCGGGAGTACCAGCATCGCGATGCCGAGGAGCACGACGGTCGCGCCGATCACCGCAACCACGATTCGCCGCGCGGTGCGGTAGGTGACGCTCCAGGTTTGCTTGACTCGGCGATCCACGTCACACGCGTGCGCGCAGGGCCCGGCTGATCCGTGATAGCGCTTCCCGCATCGAATCGCTGTCGAGACCGAACGAAATCCGAAAATGATCCGGCGCGCCGAAGAATCTTCCCGGCACGATCGCGACCTCGAAGTCCGCGTGCAGGCGATCGACCAGCGCGTCGACGTCGCGATCCGCTACTTGGATGAAGCCCACCGTGCCCGCGCGTGGTTTGGCCCACGAGAGGACGTCGTGGTCGCGCACGAACGCGTCCACCGACTCGATGTTGCGCGTAAGGAACGTTCTCGATTCGGCGAGCAGCACATCGGCACGATCGAGCGCGCGTGCCGCGATGCGTTCGCTCGGGTGCGCCGTGTTCACCGAGAAGAGATCGTTCAAGCGCCGCATTCGCTCCGCGAGCTCGGGTTCGGCCAGTACCCAGCCCAAACGAAGTCCATCGAGCCCGAAAGCCTTCGTCATGCTGCTCGTTGCGAGGACGCGCGGCGACTGGCGAACCGCGGTGCGCGCTCCGCGCGCATGGAAAAACTCGAGGTAGACTTCGTCGACCAAGACGCGCGCCCCCGCGCTCTCGGCAAAGCGCGCAATATCGGCCATGGTGTCCTGGTTGTCGAAGGAGCCGGTGGGGTTGTGCAGATTCGATGCCACGACGAGTCTGGTCTTGGGTGTCAGCGCGCGCCGGACTTCGTCGGGGTCGATGTGCCAGCGATTCTCGGCGTGACGCAAAAACGGCACCACGCGCGCACCGAGATACTCGGCGACGCGCACGAGAGGTTCGTAGACCGGCGACTCCATGACGACGTCATCGCCGGCTTCGACGACGGCGGCCATCGCGAGATGATTCGCCATCGAGCAGCCATGGGTGGTGACGACGTGCGCGGCCGTGACATCCTGCCGCGCCGCGATGCGCTCCATCAGCGGCGGCCACCCGTCTTCGGCGTTTTCGTTGTGGAGGAGATCCGCGAGGGATAGTTCCAGGCGCTCGAGCGGAAGCCGCGGAACGCCGCTGCGGGCCAGGTTGTAGCGCACCGGGGCGCGCCGTTTGGTCCACGAGAGATACTGGGAGCCGATGCGCTGGGTCGGAGTCGGCACCACTAGCCCTTCTCCAGCCATTCCGCATCGGCGAGATCTTGGGGGCGGCCGACCGCGCGTTTGTTGATCGCCTGATCGGCGCGAGACAGAACGGGGATCCGAAGTCCCTCTATTTCCACCTCGACCCGGCGCGAAGCCGCGTCATCGAACGACAATCCATCCAAAGATGTCATCACGTCAATGCGCCG
>JAKEHA010000115.1 GCA_022615275.1 Candidatus Latescibacterota bacterium | reverse complement strand
GCACGCAGCGGCAGGGAAAGATATCCTTCTACATGAAATCCACCGGCGAAGAGTCGGTGGCGGTTGCGCAGGCGATGGCGCGCGTGTGCTCGGGTGTGGACCCGCAACAGGAACCCGCGATGTTGACCCAGCCGTCGTCGGCCATCTCGCGCAGGTTGGCCGCCATCTCTTCGGGCGTCTCGTCGTATCCGCCGAAGGCGTTGGGGAGCCCCGCGTTGGGATAGACGCTCACGGGGACGCGCGCGACACCCGCGAGGGCGGCGAGGAAGGGCTTCATCTGTGACGAGCCGAGCGCGCAGTTCAGTCCCACCGCGAAGAGCGGCACGTGCGACACCGAGGCGTAGAAGGCCTCCGGCGTCTGTCCGGAAAGCGTGCGCCCCGAAAGATCCGTGATGGTGCCCGAGCAGATCACCGGTAAACGAAAGCCGCGCGCCTCGAACTCCTCTTCGATCGCGAACAGCGCCGCCTTGGCGTTCAAGGTGTCGAACACGGTCTCGACCAGGAGGATATCCGCGCCGCCGTCGACGAGGCCGCGCGCGTTCTCCCGATAAGCGTCGCGTAGTTCTATGAAAGAAACGTTGCGGGCCGCGGGATCATTGACGTCGGGCGAAATCGACGCGGTACGGTTGGTCGGCGCCAGCGAGCCCGCCACGAAACGCGGCCGCGCCGGGTCGCGCTTCTCGGCCGCGTCGGCCTCGGCGCGCGCGATGCGGGCCGCTTCGCGCGAGATCTCGTACGCGAACGCTTGGAGCCCGTATTCGTGCTGGGAGATCGCGGTGCCGTTAAAGGTGTTGGTGGTGGCGACGTCGGCGCCCGCGTCGAAGTAGGCGCGGTGGATCTCGCCGACGATCTTGGGCTGGGTCAGGCACAAGAGATCGTTGTCGCCCTTGAGGTCCTTGGAATGCTCGCGGAAACGCTCGCCGCGGAAGGCGGCTTCGTCCAGCCGGTAACGCTGGATCATCGTCCCCATCGCTCCATCGAGGATGAGGATGCGCTCGGAGAGGATGCGCGCGAGGAGCGCGGCCCGTTCGCGTGTGCGCGCGGAGCCGCTAGAGGAAGGCGATGTCACGAAGCGGGTCTTGGGATCGAATGGGTAACCTCGGGTTCGAAGCGGTGCACAACCCGTGCCACGTCGAACGTGCCGGTATATTACGGGGCCGCGCCCGTTCCGTCAAGACGTGCGTGCGACGTCGTGCTGACGGGCTTGCGCGGGATCTGCCACTCGTCGAACAAGATGTACTCGATGGCGGGCTTGACCTGCCCGGGGTTGAAGTACACCGGCGGGAAGCCGAATACGGCGCTGCGGGCCCCGATCGCGCCCGGGATGTCCTCCGAGATCACGTCCGCGTAGGTGCTGGTCCAGAACGCGATCGGCTGCAGGTACGTCCGCTCGGCGGTGTCGAGGCATTCCAGCAAATAGATGGGCTCGAAGCACGGCCGGGGCGGCGTCACATACCCGCAAGCCGCGCCCTGGCGGAAATAGTCGGGGTTGTACATCTCGACGTCGATACCCTGCGAGGTGGGGGCGAATAGGCGCCCCGTACCCGCCGCTTCGGGACGCAGCTCGAGGCGCGGGAAATTCGGGTCGGCGGCCACCGCGGCGCGCATGCTGTCGTCGCGCCTCGATTGTGCGTTCGGCGTGCGCCAGCCGTTGATCGGGCAGTAGCGCTGATTCGCGACCGAGCCTCCTCCGCGCGTGCGCGCACGCCCGTTGTCCAGGAATCCGTAATCGATGACGTCGACGCACAGATCGCGGTACGCGAAGGCGTGGTTGCCCGGCGGATCCTCGAGGTCTTCGGGCCCGCTGCCGGTCTGCTGGCTGCCGCGCTCGAACTCGTACAGGGGAATCGCCGGCCAGCGCACCGCGGGGCTGTTGGTGCGCGAGAGCGCGTTCTGCACCGGATGGTTGCCGGTGATCAGCACGTGCACGCCCGCCTGCATCGCGAGGCCGATCAAATTGGGGAGCACCTTGCCCTGGACACCGCCGCTCGGGCTGCACGCGCCCTGGGACGTCGCGGGCGGACGCCGCGAACGGTACTGAACGTAGGTATAGAGCAGCGGGAGGTTGCTCACGTCGCGCGTGTTGAGATCGCTGAACGCGCTCCAGATGATGGCCTTGTAACCGGCCAGCGTCGTCAGCGGCAATTCCCGGTCCTGCGAAGTCGCGAGCATGTCGCGTGTGGGGTCGAAGACGTCGACGTTGGAGACCATATCGAGCCAGAAGTTGTCGTGCTCGGCGTCGTTGGGAACGCCGCCGTTGGTGGCCGTCCAACCCGACTGGCCCACGACCTCGTCGACCCGGTAGTCGTCGACGACCAGAAGGTTGCGCTCGCCTGTGAACCGGACGATGTTGACCTTGATCTCGATGCGCGTGCAGAAGCCGGAGTTGTCGATCACTTCGGAGGTGAACGTGTGGGTGCCGAAGTTGAACGAGCGCGCGGGCGTGTTGGCGACCGAGCCGATGAAAGGCGTATAGTCGACTTCCCACTGCTCGGGGTCGTTTAGATCCAAAATGTCCCAGCCGTAGCGATAGCCCGCCACGGTACCGCCGTAGCTCTCCGCGCAGGCGCTCAAGGCGAACGCGAGGTCCACGCCGGCGGGGACGTCGACGATGGTGAGCGGGTAGTCGCACGACGCCGCGACCACGCTGCCGATCAGGGTGCTGGTGACCACGAAGGTCGGTCCCGAGATACGCGGCGCCACCTTGATGCGGCGCACGTTGACGGGCTCCACCAGGGTCGGGGTCACCGCCCCGGCCTCGTCCTTGGCGCGAATCGCGAACACGTAGTCGCCGAACTCCAGCGGGGGAGTCGTCCACGACTTGCCCGAATCGCCGGGCGCCCGGTACCACGACCACGGGTACCACTCCGGCGCCGTCGGGTTGTCGCGGAGGTACTGGATCGTCGCGGGGAAGTTGTTGTTGAACGGCTTCGTGCTGACCATGGCCCACTGCACGGAGTCGGGGTCCTGCTTGGTGACTTCGTCGTCGATGTAGTCGGTTGCGTTCCAAACCAACGTCGAGATAGGCGGCATGTCGGCCGCCGTGAGGCCGAGCTCCGCGCGCGGCGTGGTGATGCGGACCTCGGGAGAAATCGTGCGCGACGTAAACGAGCGGTACGCGGGCTCCCTCGATCTGAGATCGTCCTCGTCCACCGCACGGATGAAGAAGGTGTGCGAGCGCATGAACACGGCCCGCTGCCCGGTCGCCGCTTCGGCCAGGGAGTCGGCCGAGAACGTGAAGGTGGAGTCGTTGCCGTAGACCGGGGACCAGCCGACGCCCACGGTGTCGGCGGGATTGAAGACGCCGGTGACGTTGTCGGTGACGAGGTATTCGTAGAAGGCGATCTCGCCGTCGGGGTCCCAGCCGCCCCAGAACAACTCGACGGTATAGGTGCCGGTCGACCCTTCGGGCGGGCCGGCCGCCAGCCAGACCGACGGGGGCTGGTTTTCGACACGGTCACCGCTCAAGGTATCCGACGCGCAGGCGCCCAGCGCCCCCGCGGCGGCGAGGATCAGACCAAACAGACGAATGCGTCCCGCCAAAATGCCTCCTGCAAGTCTTTCTCGGCGTGGGGGATAAACGCCGCATTCGCGGGCGAGCGGCCCGGCGGTGTCGTGGGGAGGATGTGCTTCCACAACTATTGGAGTCGGATGAATGGCCCCATTTACACGGATGCCCGGCCGCCTCCAAAGATAATCAGGCGGGACCATAACGCAAACGGGCGGGGGCTGCAAACAGTTTGATGCGCCCCCCGCCCGTAGGCATTTCCTTCCATTCCGCTATTTGAGAAGGACCATCTTGCGGGTCTCGGAGAAGCTCCCCGCCCTCAATCGATAGAAATAGACGCCGCTCGCCACGGCCTGCCGGGCGTCGCTGGTTCCGTCCCAACGCAGGTCGGCGTAGGACCCGGCTGCGCGGGTCTCATCGAGCAGGGTGCGCACGCGCGCCCCGGATACGTCGAAGACATCGACTCGCACGCGCGCGCGTTCCTTGATCGAAAACGCGATCGTGGTCTGCGGGTTGAACGGATTGGGGTAGTTCTGCTCGAGACGGTTCACGGCGGTCGCAGCCGGCGCCGACGTCGGGGTGCCTTCGCAGTCGCCGAGCGCGCACAGGAGCTTCTCGAGGTGAGACGCCCGGTCCATGATCCCGTCCTCGTCGTCGTCGCGAATGTAGATGAAGCTGAAGCCGGACGCGACCACGCGCGCGTTGCCCGTGGTCTTGCTGATGACGGCCGCGTTGGTCCCCGTGGCAGTCCCGTACGTCATGGCGGCGAAGGTCGCTCCCGTGGGCGTCATCACGTCGAAGTCGTTGAATAGGGGACACCCGCCCCACGCGACGAACGACTGGTTTTCCAATGCGGTCCCGGCCGCGCCCATCACGATCGGCGAGACGCCGAAGCTCGGGCGGTGATTGCCGGTCGTGAGCGTGAACGTGACGTAGGTCGACTTGAACGTGACCGCGGACGCACCCGCGGCGGTATTCAATCCCTGGGCGTAATCGTCGCCGCAGATGTAAACCCCGCCCGGATTCGGCAATCCGCCGAGGAATAAGTTGACCATTGCGTAGTCGTTCGTCTTCTCGGGTGCGCCGGTGCCGTCGCCCAGGTTCTGCGTGATGTCGCCCGCGTCCCACAGGATGCGCCGGTAGTGGCCGTGGAGCTGGGTGGCGACGTCGGTCACCCGCGATGCGGGACGATTCGACACGCTCGATGTCGGCCCGCGCACGTCGTAACGATCGATGCCCGCGACGAGCCCGAGGCTCTCGAACGCGGTGTCCCAATACTGCTGCGCGCCGCGTCCGTCCATGCCGTCGACGTAGAGAATGTCGGTCGGACCGTCGAGCGGCAGAATCGTGAACTCGGACGCGACCTGCGCGGCCAACTCGAGATCACTCTGCACGAAGTTGAGCGCCGAGCCCGAGGCATAGCTCGTGTATCCGCTCGTACTGGTCGCGCCGAAGAAAAACTCGACGACGTCGCCAGCTTCGAACAGGTTGTCGTTCAAGTCGACGACGAAGGTGCTCGTCGCCGCCACGCGAAGCCAGCACTGAATCCGCGTCCACGTCTTGCCGTCAGCCACCTGCGTGTCCTTGAACGGATACTCCGGGCCGCCGGAGAGCACGGCACCCGTCTTGGTGGCACTCGGGACACCGCTGTCGATCACGTGCACCCAGAGGTATATGGCCTTGTTGCCGTTGGTGCCGGACTGGTTGCCGGTGCCGCCCAGGTTGTCGGTCTCGAGGCCACTGGGATTGGTGACAGGCACCGCGGTGATGGGATCGCTGACGATGACGCGCGCGGAGTCGCCCGGGAGAATCGTTGGACTCGCACTCGCGGTGATGCTCAACGCAGCGTCCGCGCGGCCGATGCCGGTGTCCGTTCCATCTCCGGGGAAGGTGTCCTGGAACATGTCGATGTCGCGCGTGCTCCACAAGGGGCCGAAGATGTCAACGCGGTAGACTTTGACGTTATCCAGCAACGGAGCGTGACTGTGGCACGCCCCCGTCCCGTAAACACCGCACCAAATGCTGCACAGGTCAATGACTCCCAGGCGCGCGCGCATGTGCGATGCCGTCGCGGGGATTAGGTCGCCCACCGGGAAGGTGTATCGAAGCCAGTCCTTTTGGCTCGATGGGAAGTACAAGTTGCGCGATCTCCACGCCATCTCGCAACCATCGACGACGGCGCGCACGTCCCAGATATAGTAGACGAGCCCGTCGAGCGCGAAGTCACGGTACACCGAGAACTGATAGTTGATCGCGGAGCCGGTACCGGTGATCGGAATAAGGGGCGACCATATTTCGGCGTGGATGTACTGACCGTCGGCGTTGCCCTTTGGAACCGCCGCTTGCTGTGGGAAGCCGCCGCAGGCGTAGGTCTCGGTGGATCCGGCGATGGCGGCCCATACGCAACTCGTGTTCTTGGCGCACTGGTCTTCCTGAACCAGGGACGTGCCCGGAAACAACGCCATATACGACGCCCCGTACCCCGGGGGCAGGTACGGCTCCCAATCCTCGGTCTCCGTCGCACCGACCACTTCGCCCTCGAAGTCCTCGAGCGCGAGCCCTTCGACCTGCAAATTGTCGATCACGACCGGACCCGCGTGGCTGTCGTAGTACGCGTCCTCGTCCGAAAAGCTGCCGTCGGCTTCGAAGCGAATGCGAACTTTCACGGGGGTGCCGGCGACCGCGTACGACGTGTTGACCGCGAGTGTCCGAATGCCGTCCCAGTCGCCGATGCCGCCGTCGAGCCCCATCCAATCGGTGAACGGGCTATCGCAGTCGGTCGTGTACTCCAGGACGGACGCGTCGTAAGCGGGTTCGGAGTCGATCTCCATGAGAAACGACACGTCGAGATCCCCGGTGACGGGAATGCACGCCTTGGTCTGCCACACTTGATTCCAGTTGTTTCCGTAGCCGGGTAGGGTGCTGTAGCTGCACGGGAGCCCCGTTGCTCCCGCACGCAACCCGCACCAGAGCGACTTCGTTCCCGCGAGTACCGCGAGTGAATCACCCTCGTTGACGTTGGCACCCACGAAGTCGTCGACGTGCCAGAACACTGCGACCTGCGCGGTACCGTCGACCACGGTCCAACCTTGCGGGTTACAGACCGTGCCTGAGTCGAACGTATAGCTCGCCAGCACCGTGGTTTCTGTGGCCGCGGGCGCGAAAGGCGAGCCGGGTAGAACCGGTCCGTCCACGGGGCTGACCGCGGTGGAAAGCTCGGCGGCTCGGACCGGCTCTTCGACGCGTTTCGCATCCGCGCCAAACGGCACGAAAACCGCCAGGAAAACGATAATCGAGCGCTTCAAGAGCACCATCTTCCTGGTCTGCGTAAAGGTGTCGGAGCGAAGCCTATAAAAGTATACCCCGCTCGCGACCGGAGAGCCAGCGGCGTCGCGTCCGTCCCAGTGCACGTCGGTGTGCGATCCCGCCGCGCGCGTTTCATCCAGCAACGTCGCCACGCGCTCACCCGCGACGTTGAACACGTCGATGCGCACACGGCCGCGTTGCTTGAGAGCAAACGCGATCGTGGTTTGCGGGTTGAACGGGTTGGGGTAGTTCTGCTCGAGCGTGTTGGCGAAACCGGGCGCGGCATCGGTCGGCTGGTCGGGCGAACCGCCGAAGTACACGAGAATGTCGTGCAGGTGCTTCGCGCGATCCATGACGCCGTCTTCCTCGTCGTCGCGAAGATAGATGAAGCTGTAGCCCGCGATCATAACGCGCGCGTTGCCGGTGATTCTCAATATCTCCGCGCCGTTGACGACGTCGGGCTCGCCGTACGACGATTGCATCAGGGTCGCGCCCGTGGGCGTCAAGACGTCGAAGTCGTTGATGAGCGGGCAGCCGCCGGCAATGATCCAGGTGTCGCCCGCGAAGGCGCCTCCGTCGACACCGGCCGCCAGAGGTGACATACCGTAGACCGGACGATGGTTGCCGGTGGTGAGGGTGTAGGTGATGTACGTCGACTTGAATGTCACGGCGGACGCGCCTGTTGCAAAGTTGAGACCTGCCCCGTAATCGTCGCCGCAGACGTAGAGCCCGCCGGGTGTCGCCAGTCCGGCCAGGAACGCGTTCACCATCGCGTAGTCGTTCGATTTCTCCGGTGCCCCCGTGCCGTCGCCCAAGTTCTGCGTGATATCGCCGACGTCCCAAAGAATCACGCGGTAGTTCTCATTGAGCTGAGTGGCGACATCCGTCACGCGCGTGCCGGGGCGATTCGACACGCTCGAGGTCGGCCCGCGCACGTCGTAGCGGTCGGTCGTAATGTTCAAATGCTCGAACGCGGTGTCCCAATAGACCTGCGCGCCGCGTCCGTCCATTCCGTCGACGTATAGAATGTCGGTCGTAGAGCCGCCCTCGAGCGGCAGAATGGTGAACTCCGACGCCAGCTCGGCGGCCAATTCGACGTCGCTTTGGACGTAGTTGAGAGAGGGCCCCGATGCGTAGCTCGTCAGTCCGGATGTACTCGTCGCGCCGAAGAAGAACTCGATCACGTCTCCGGCTTCGAACAGGTTGTCGTTCAAGTCGACCACGAAGATGTTCGTGGTAAGCACGCGCAGCCAGCACTGGATTCGCGTCCACGTCTTGCCGTTCGCCACCTGCGTGTCCTTGAACGGATACTCCGGTCCACCGGAGAGGATCGCCCCCGATTTGCCCG
>JAKEHA010000114.1 GCA_022615275.1 Candidatus Latescibacterota bacterium | reverse complement strand
GAGCAACACGTACGACATCGCGTAGTCGTAGTACTGTGCGGCGTCGTCGTTGATGTGGGTCTTGGTGGCCGCGTCGCACCCGTCCGCGGGGCGCGGGCCGGGGGGCACGATGCCCTGGTACTTCTGCACCAGCTCCCACCACTTGGCGTTGTATTGATCGGCGGGCAGATTCTCCGCGTAGAGCGCGTGCTCGAACTCGGTCATCACACCCGCGGACCAGGGAATGAAGACGATGTAGTTCAGCGCTTCCTTCAACAGAGTTTGAATCTGATCGACTTCTCCGCCCTCGGGGAAGAGCCCGATGCCCTCGATGAAGGGCTTCTGCATCGCGGCCAGGCCCAGCATGCTGCCCACACCCTCGTGGTACGCGCGGTTGGCGCCGCGGCGCATGAGCACGGGCACCTGCGGCGTCGAGTAGCTCATGTAGTAATAGATGTGACCCAACTCGTGGTGAGAGGTCTCGTACCAGTCGGCGTTGGGAATGACGCTCATCAGGCAGCGCACGTCCTTGTCGTAGTCGAAGTGCCACGCGGACGCGTGGTTGTTCTTCTTGTAGGTGGCACCCTCGGGCACCGGATACAGCGACGACTTCTCCCAGAAGGTCTGCGGCAGCGCCGCGAAGCCGAGGCTCACGTAGAAGCTCTCGGCCTGCTTGACCAGCCACTCCGCCTCCTTCTCCTTGAGCTTCGAATCGAGGTCGAGTCCCTCGACCTTGACCATGGACGACCAGTCCTGTCCCCAGCGATTGGGGAGCCAGTGCGCTGGGATCATCTCGGGGACTTCGTCGACGCCGTACTTCTTGGCCAGTTCGTAGCGCGCCCACGTGTGCAGCTCACGATAGAACGGCCACAGCTCGCGCATGACCTGCTGCATCTGATCGCGCAGCTCCTGCGTCGTCATGCCGTAGTCGGAGACTTGGTAGGCGAAGTAATCGCTGTAACCCAGCGCCTGCACGGTCTGGTTGCGCAAGGTCTGCATCTCGGCGAGCCCCGTGCGCAGGTTCTTGCCGACTTCCTTGCTCTGCTCCCATGCGGCGAGGCGCTTGGCGAGGTCGTTGTCGTTGCGCAACAGCTCGTCGATGTCGTTGGTCGAAACCGACTTTCCATCGAGTTGATAATCGAAGCCGTAGAGCTTCTCGACCTGCTCGGTCTCCACCTTGATGCGCTCCTTGACGATGTCGGCCACGGTCTGCGGGTTGTTGCCGGCTTCGTACAGGATCGCGTCGAGCTGGCGCACGAGGAGCGGCGACAGCTCGTCCCGGCTCTCCAGGAACTTCCGCGCCTGTTCGATGTTGGCGGCGTTACCGGTGAAGGCGGCGTAGGCTTCCTTGGCGACCTTGCTGTTGTACGCGTTCATCGTGTCGCCCTCGACGATGTGGGTATTCGACGCCCACTCGGCCTCGCTGACGGCCAGGCCCAGCTTGACGAACTCTTGGGTGTAGGTATCGACGAACGCCTGCGCGTCCTTCTCGACGTCCTTCGCGCACGAAGCGAGAAGTGCGATGGCCGCGAGGAGAAGGGCGGCCGCTAGATTCTTCCTCATGTTTCCTCCTGGGTGGGAATCAAAAATGGACAGCGCCGCGGTGGGGACTCGCGGCAGTCGGGGATACTAGCCGATTTTCGCCGGGGCGCCAATGCTATAATGACGCGCGATGGCACCCGACAAGCGCATGTTGACCAACGACGGCGCCGCGTTCGATCCCGTTACGACGTTCACGACTCCGACGCTCGAGTTCGATTTTCCCGGGCTCGAGATCGGCGTGGCCGAGTACGCGGAAGGGCCGACGGGATGCACGGTGTTATCGTTTCCGCGCGGGGCCACGTGCGTGGCCGACGTGCGCGGCGGAGCACCGGGTACGATACTCACGCACCGCGAGGGCTGGGTGGACGCGATCTGCCTGGCGGGCGGGTCCGTGTACGGGCTCGAAGCGGCGAGCGGCGTCAACGCGGAGCTTTTGGCGCGCAAGAACTACGACACCGACTGGAACAACATCGCGATCGTCTCGGGGGCGGTCATCTTCGACTTCAATCGTTTCCGCGCCAACAAGGCGGTGTATCCCGACAAGGCGCTCGGTCGCGCTGCGCTGCGCGCGTCCCGCGCGGGCGTATTCCCGCTGGGCGCGCGCGGCGCGGGCGTGTGCGCCTCGGTCGGCAAGTGGCTCCGGGACGCATACGAACTCGAGCGCTCGGGACAGGGCGCCGCGGTGTTCGCATCCGGCGACGCGCGCGTGGCCGCCTTCACCGTGGTCAATGCGGTGGGCGCGCTGGTGGATCGAGGCGGGCGCGCGGTGCGCGGCCACCTCGACCCCAAGACGGGCCGGCGCGTGCGCGTGGGCGAAGTGGTCGCGATCCGCCGCGAGGCCGAACCCGCCCCAGAGCCCCCGCCGGGCAACACCACCCTCACGGTGATCGTCACCAATCAATCCATGGGCATTCGCGAGCTGAATCAAATGGCGCGCCAGGTCCACAGCTCGATGGCCCGCGCCATCGATCCCTTTCACACCATGTACGACGGCGACGTGCTGTACTGCGTGACGACGAACGCGCTCGACCCGGCGCCGTTGAGCTACAACGAAGTGAGCTACATCGCGTCCGAGCTGGCGTGGGACGCGGTGCTGAGGTCGTTCGAGGTATGACGCGGCGCAAGACCGCGCGCGCGCCGGCGCCGGTGACGCTCACCGCGCCGCCGCGACCGCGTTGGTGGATCGTGCTGGAGGCGGCCGCGGTGGTCGCGCTTGTTTTGAGGGAGTTGCTCAACCGCACTTGGCCGTGGCGGAGTCTTACACGATTTCCCGGAACGAGCCGAAGCTCATGATAAAGCGCCGGCTTTCGAGCGTTCGCTTGCATGCGTCCGCTTCTTCGACCGTCATCAAGCCAGCACGAATCGCCAGTACTAGGAGGCCCGGTGTCGTCAAGATTCGGCCTTCGCCCAGCAGTTCCGTCGCGACGCGTGCGGCCTTGATGTCGTCCGTCGCCACTGCATAGCCACGAGCGCTCGCGATGGCTAGGCAAGCCGACTCGCCTTGACCCAGACGGGCGGACAACTCAATCTTCAATGCGATCTCGTGAACATCCGTGATCGTCTCGACGCGCAAGACGTTGTCGGCCACCGCCCGCCCGAGTGCGGCGCGCTGGTCCTCGTCCATGACCTCTTGGAAGACTTCCTCCGGCAGGATGAATTCGTAGTCGGGGATGCGCGCGAAGAACTCGGTCCGGTCGATATGGATGAGATTGACCAGGACCGTCGTGTCGGTGACGACAACGACCGTGCGCTCACTGGCGTCGCGGCTTCGGGATCCCAACCCCCACGCCTCCCCGTTCGGATAACCCGGCGTCTTCCAGGAGGCGATCGAGATCGTGGG
>JAKEHA010000113.1 GCA_022615275.1 Candidatus Latescibacterota bacterium | reverse complement strand
TCGGTCCCGCGCGCGCGCGTGGTGTGCTCGATCTTCGTCAACCCCACCCAATTCGGACCCGCCGAGGACGTGGACCGCTACCCGCGCTCGCTCGACGCCGACCTCGCCAAGCTGGACGCGTGGGGCTGCGACGCCGCCTTCGTCCCCTCCGTCGAGACCGTCTATCCCGGCCCGCAGCGCGCCTGGGTCACCGTCGACGAGATCGCCGAGCCGTTGTGCGGGCGTTTTCGACCCGGCCACTTCCGGGGTGTCGCCACCGTGGTTTCGAAGCTCTTCCACATGGTGCGTGCCGACGCGGCCGTGTTCGGACAGAAGGACGCGCAACAAGCGCTCGTGATTCGCGCGATGGTGCGCGCGCTCGACTTTCCCGTGCGGCTCCTGCTCGCGCGTACGGTGCGCGAGAACGACGGCTTGGCCATGAGCTCGCGCAACGCCTACCTCTCACCCGGCGAACGCGCGCAGGCCGCCGCCCTGTTCCGCGCGCTATCCGCCGGGCGCGCGTCGTTGGAAGCGGGGGAGCGGGACGCGCGCGCGGTCGAGCGCGCCGCCGGCGAGGTGCTCCGCGGCGCCGGCATCGATCGCATCGACTACGTCGAGGTGCGGCGCGCGGACGATCTTTCCGCTTTGGACCGCCTCCAAGGCCGGGCTATACTGGCGCTCGCCGCGTGGGTGGGACGCGCGCGGCTCATCGATAACATGGTGTTCGACGTGAATCGAAACGCGGTCGCGTCCGACGCGGCGTTGTTCGACGACGACGCGCTCGATTGAAGGATGCGTGACACGGTGCAGCGGGTGCGCGACATCGCAGTGGTGATCTTGGCCGCGGGCCAGGGCAAGCGGATGCAGTCCGATATGCCCAAGGTGCTGCACGAGATCAACGGCCGCCCCATGGTGCGCTACGTGATCGACGCGGTGCAGGCGCTGGGGCCCGACCACGTGGTCGTGGTCGTCGGCCACCAGGCGGAGCGCGTGGAGGCGGCGTGCCTGGGAACCGGGGTCTCCTTCGCGAAGCAGTCCCCGCAGCTCGGGACCGGGCACGCGGTGATGCAGGCGCTTCCGCTCCTGTCCGGGTACACCGGCACCGTCGTGGTGCTCAACGGCGACGTCCCCGGCTTGAGGGCCGAGACGATTCGTCGCTTCATCGAGTTCCACCGCGCGTCGGGCTTCGCGGCCACCGTGTTGACGGCCACGCTCCCCGACCCCGGCGGCTACGGCCGCATCGTGCGCGATTCTGCCGGACGGCTCGCGCGCATCGTCGAGCACAAGGACGCGAGCGAGAGCGAGCGTGCGATCGACGAGATCAACTCGGGGCTGTTCTGCTTCGAAGCCGGCGACCTGGCGTCGTCGATCGGTCGTGTGGGGCGCGGGAACGCGCAGAACGAGTACTACCTGACCGACGTGATCGGCGTGCTCGCGTCGGCCGGCAGACCGGTGGGCGCGTACTGCGTCGAGGATTCCCGCGAGGTCGCGGGTGTGAACGACCTGCACGAGCTGGAAGCGGCCCGGCGGTTCGTGGGCGGCGCGCCGTCATGATGGATCGTCTGTACGCGCCGTGGAGGGCGGCGTACTTCATGAGCGAGAAGGACGACGGGTGCCTGTTCTGCAAAATGGTGTCGTCGACGGACGACCGCACGCACATGATCCTGGCGCGCGGCCGGGGTTGGTTCGTCGTCGTCAATCGCTATCCGTACACGACCGGGCACGTGATGGTGGTGTGTAACCGCCACGTCGAGAGGCTGGGCGACTTCCACGGCCGCGAAGGCGAAGAGATGGTAGAGCTAGTGGCTCGCTGCGAGCGTGCGATCGCCAAGGTCTACGCACCCGACGGCGTCAACCTGGGCGCCAACCTGGGCCGCAGCGCGGGGGCCGGCGTGGTCGGTCACTTCCACATGCACGTGGTTCCGCGCTGGCAGGGCGATACGAATTTCATGTCGGCGATCGGCGAGACGCGCGTGGTGTCCGAGGACCTGAACGACACCTACGAAAAGCTGCGCCGCGCGTTGGGGGAGTAATGGCACGCAAGACGAGAAGCCGCAAACGGGGGCGCAAGCGCGCGAGCGTCGGGCAGCGCATCGCGGTCGCGCTTTCCACGATCGCGCTGGTGCTGTGCGCGGCGTCGATCAGCTTCTCCGTGTTCGTGCGCAAGACCGGCGACGACGGAAGACCGCGGCCCTTGCGCGTGGAGTTGCTGAACGGGACCGGGGTGGCTGGGATCGCCGAGTCGGCGCGCGGCGCACTCGCGAAGCTGGGCGTCGACGTGGTGTCGGTGGGGAACGCCGAGCGCTTCGATTATAGCGAGTCGATCTTGGTGGCGCGCGAGCGGGGCACCGACGTGCGCCTCCTGGGAGAGATGATCCGCTGCCGGCACGTGGCCGACCAGCTCGACAAAGCGGCGGCCGCGGACGCGTCGCTGATCCTGGGCGCCGACTACCGGAGCCTGGCGCTGGGTTGGACGGAATAGCACTTGGCGGGCCGGAAGCGTTCCCCTATGCTGGCGCCGTCGTGTCGAATTCGAAGCCGATGAGGAGGACGCCGTGGCACCGCGCCGCCGCCCGTTAGCGCTGGTCACGCTGATCCTGTTTCTTGGAATCGTCGTGGGGACGGTTCTGGGCGAAGCGATCGGTGTTATACTTCCCGAAGGCAAGGTGATCCGCGACGTCTTCGTGAACAGCACCGACTTCCACGTCGGGCCGGTACACGTCGACTTGGTCGTGTTCAGCTTCACCTTCGGATTCTCCCTGCGCGTCAATATGATGAGCGTGCTGGGGGTCTTCGTGGTGTTCGGTTTCTTGCGCTACTACTGGTAGCGCGCGGAGGAGTCATGGTGTTCGCGTTCTTGGGGCCGATCGGCTGGAACGAGCTGGTCATCATCCTCGTCATCGTCCTGATCATTTTCGGTCCGCGGCGCCTGCCCGACTTCGCCGAAGCCTTTGGCAAGTCGATCCGGAAGTTCCGCCAGGCCACCCGCGAAGCCCGCGAAGAGATCGAATCGTCCGCGGAAAAAAAGCCCGATTCGCCCAAACCGCCTACCGAATAGGCACGGGCCCGGCCGAAGCCGGGCCCGCGCGCAAACTCGCGCCGTCCGCGCCCGCGCCGGGCGCTCCTGCCTACGAAGACGCCTCGCGCAAGTCCTCGATGTTGCTTTCTTCCTTGAGGCGAGCGAACCAATAAAGGACGTAGGACTGGACCTTCTGCTGGTACACCCGGTCGCGCATGCCGGGGACGAGCCGGGTCATCTGCGCCGGCTCGGGGTCGCGGCGACCGGTAATCTGGATGACGTACACCGCGTTGCCGCTCGCCACCGGGCCCACCGCGTCCCCGGGGTGACCCGACAGGGCGGCGCGTGCGAATGCGCTGTACGGGGGTAGATCGGCGACGGGCGTCGATACCGAGAACGAGTCGGTCTTGGCGACGTCGTATCCGTACTGCCGGGCCACGTCGCGGAAAGTCGTCCGGGGTGTCACCGCGGAGCGCAGGAACGCCCGCGCCTTGCGGCGCGCCGACTCCGTCTTGGCCTCGCGCTCGAGCGTGCCCTTGATCGCGTCGGCCACTTCCGCGAGCGGTCGCGCCGCGGACGGCGTGCGGTTCTGGATGCGCGCGATGTAGAAGTTGTTCTCGTCGGTGATAACACCGCTGATCGCGCCGATCTCACCCGCGAACGCGAAGCGCGACAGCGCCGGCACGTAACCCACGCCCGGGATCGGCATCCCCTTCGCGAAGGGCTGGCTCGTCACGACCTCGCGCCCGCGCGCGTTCGCGGCCGCCGCGAGGTCCCCGCTCTCGGTCGCCGCCTGCTGGATCTCCTGCGCCAGCACGGAGAGCGAATCGATGGTCGCGGGGCCGGCCGCAAGCTTCATCACGATCTCGCGAATGTTGTACAGCGTCTCGCCCTTCTCCTTCTTGGTCGCGACCAGCTGCACGATGGCGGCGCCGTCGGGCGTCGAGACCACGGGACTCACGTCGCCGGGCTTGAGCGACGCCAACGCGCCCATCACGGCGGGGTCGCGCTGGGACGCGCCGATGAAGCCGGTTTCGCCCCCCACCGCCGCCGTGTGCGACTCGGAATAGGCCTTGGCGATGGCTGCGAAATCGCCCTTGATCGCCTGCTCGCGAACCAGCTCGGCGCCGTACATCAACTCGGCGCGGTCCGTTTCGGTGGCGGCGATGGGCATGCGTACCGCGTCGATGATGGCCTGTTCGGGGGTTTGGTACTCGTCGATGTGCGCCTGGTAGTACGCGGCCACGTCGTCGTCGGAGGGCCCGGCGCCTTCTATGCTTTCGGCGTCGATCGGGAACGCGACGTACTCCGCGACCAGCTTGACGTGCTCTTCCTGCAGCGCGCGCGTGATCTCGCTCTGCGAGACGTGCACCTGCGCCATCAGGTACTGGTTCAGCTTGACCACCGGAATACGCTGGCGCACCAGCTGCTCGACCGAGGTCCAGTCGGCTTCGGGGTTATTGAGCGCCTGCTGGTACGCGGCGAAGTCGAAGTTGCCCTTGTCATCCTGGAAGTACTGCTGGATCTCGGGCGGGGGCGAGGTGCGAATGAAGTTCAACACTTCTTCGTCGGTCACGGTGATACCCAGGCGCTCGACTTCGCGGCCGGTGAGGATATTATTGACGATGTTCTCCCACGCCTGCTCGCGCAGGAGCTCCTGCTGCGCACTGGTCAGCTCGCCGCTCGGATTGTTGGCCCGGAACTGCGCCGACAGCTGGCTGTAAATGGCTTGGTACGCCTCCGGTGTGATCGTGACGCCGTCGATGCGGCCCACGGTATTCTGCTGCTGCTGCATGCCGCCGGACTGGAGGTCGAGGCCCCAGACGGCGAAGATAGTGATAACGAACGCGACCACCACGATCCACAAGATGATCTTGGTGTTCTCGCGCATGGCCTTCATCATGACGGCATCACGACTCCTGAAGAACGATTGGGAACGACGGGCCGGCGGCCGGCCGAAGGGGCAAGCCGGTAATTTAGCACACGTTCGCCGCGTCCGACAAGCGCACGTCGGCACCCTGGGGGTGGCGCCTCGCCCCGGTGAACAGTCGGTTTTGACACCCGCGCGCGCCCGGTGGTAGCGTGCGACCCGCCGGAAAGCAGAAGCGAAAGGGATTGCATCGATGCGACGGGTGGCTAGAAAGATGTGGCTGCTGGTTTCCGTCGTCCTTGCGGCCGCCGCGGGTTCGTCCATTTCCGAACCCGACGAGTTCGCGTGGCCGGTCGCTCTGGAGGCGGGACTATCGTCGAACTTCTGCGACTATCGCGAGGGCCGCTACCACGCCGGCGTCGA
>JAKEHA010000112.1 GCA_022615275.1 Candidatus Latescibacterota bacterium | reverse complement strand
GGTCGACGCGGCCTCGCGCGGCCTCTCGACGGTCCTCGTCGAGCGGGGCGACTTCGCGTCCGGAACGTCCAGCAAGAGCACCAAGCTCATACACGGCGGGGTGCGCTACCTGCGCGACGGCCACGTCGGGCTGGTGGCGCAGTCGCTGCGCGAGCGCGAACGCGTGCTGCGCAACGCGCCCGGCCTGGTGCGCGAGATCGATTTCCTGATCCCCACGCGCCGTCCGTTTTCCCGCGCCTTTTACGCCGCCGGCCTGCGTTTCTACGACGCACTATCGGGCGGCGCGGGTGCCACCCGCGTGCTCTCGCGCGCGGCCGCGAGCGCGCGCGTCCCCGGGGTGTCCAGCGACCGGCTGCGCGGCGGCGTCCTGTACGAAGACAACCAGTTCGACGACGCCCGCCTCGTGCTGGCCCTCGCGCGCACCGCGGCCGATCTGGGAGCCGTGGTTCTCAACTACGCCGTGGCCGAAGGGCTGCTTTCCCGCGACGGGCGCGCCGCGGGCGTGGTCGTGCGCGACCGCGAGAGCGAGCGAGTGCTCGAGATCCCCGCGCGCGTAGTGATCAATGCGTGCGGCGTGCACGCCGACGCGCTTCGGCGCCTGGACGATCCCGCGGCCGCTCCCGTCGTTCGCGCCAGCCGCGGCGCCCACGTCGTGCTCGACGCCGCGTTCCTTCCCGGCGAGACCGCGCTGTTGGTCCCGCGCACCGACGACGGCCGCGTGCTATTTTTGATTCCGTGGCGCGGGCGCGTGCTGGTCGGCACCACCGACACGCCCTGCGAGCCGGTCGAAGACCCGGCGGCGTCGCCGGAGGACGTCTCGTACTTGCTCGCGCACACGTCCAAAGTGCTCGCGCGCGCGCCGGCGATCGGCGACGTGAAGAGCGCCTTCGCCGGACTGCGTCCGTTGCTCGCGCGCGGGGGTGCAAACACGGCCTCGCTGCGGCGCGATCACCGCGTGGTGGTCTCGCCGCGCGGCCTGGTGACGATCACGGGCGGCAAGTGGACCACCTACCGCGCGATGGCGGAAGACGCTATCGACCGCGCGGTCGCGTCGGGCGGGCTGGCGGCGCCGCCCTCGCGCACGACCCGGCTCGCGATCCACTCCGGCGACGCCGCTGTGTGGACCAACGACCCCATCGAGCGCGCGGCGATTGCGGGGAGCGGCGAGGGTGACGGTATCGAGGCGTTCGTGCGCGCCGCGGTCCGCGACGACATGGCGCGTACGCTCGAAGACGTCATGGCGCGCCGCTCGCGCGCGCTCTTCCTCGATGCGCGCGGGAGCGTACAACTCGCGCGCGTGGTCGCGCGGACGATGGCGCTGGAATTATCGCGCGACTCGGCGTGGGTGGAGTCGCAAGTGTCGGAGTTCACCGCAAAGGCGGCGCGCTGGCTTCCGGCGCGCTAGCGCGTCACTCCGGCTCGACGGGCCCGCCCGCGAGCGGCTGCGTCAGGAACGCGTGCTCGGCGACCGGCACTCCCCCGATCAGGTGCTCCTGGATGATGCGCTCGAGCACTTCGGGCGTGCAGCCACGGTACCAGGTTCCCTCCGGATATACCACCGCGATCGGGCCGCCGCGGCAGATGCGCAGGCAGTTCGCCTTAGTGCGCGCGACTCCGTTCTCGCCCAGTCCCAGCTCTTTCAACCGGCGCTTGAGATACGCCCACGACTCGAGCGAATCCTCTTTGCGCGAACACTTCGGCTCGGTCTGATCGGCGCACAAGAAGATGTGGCGCCGCGCCTTCGGTATGCCGACCGCTTCCGCGGCGCGCAGCATCTCGTCGTCGTGGCGCGGGGTGTCGCTCATGCCGTCGCTCACGATTCCTTGCGATGAATCATGGTCGGGCTGCGCTGCGCGGTCGGGGTGAGCACGAGCCGCGTCACCATGACGTCGGGCGGCGTGTTGGCGACGTAGACCACCGCGTCGGCGACGTCTTCGGCCGACAGCGGCTGGAAGCCCTCGTACGCCTTCTTCGCGCGCTCCACATCGCCGTGGAAGCGAACCACCGAGAACTCGGTCTCGGCGGCACCCGGGTCAACGCTCGAGACGCGCACGCGCGTGCCGAATAAATCGACGCTCATCGCCTCGGTGAGTGCGCGCACCGCGAACTTGGTCGCGTTGTACACGTTGCCCTTGGGATAGATCCAGGAGCCCGCGACGCTCCCGACGTTGATCACGTGGCCGGAATCGCGCGCCACCATCGAGGGCAGAATCTCGCGCGTGACGAACAGCAGACCCTTGACGTTGGTGTCGATCATGGCGTCCCAGTCGTCGAGGTCGCCTTCGTAGATGGGAGCGAGCCCGGACGCGAGGCCGGCGTTGTTGACGAGCACGTCGACCCTCCAGTCGCGCTCGAAGAGTGCGACCGCGGCGACGTGAACTTGCTCGCGCTTGCGCACGTCGACCTTCTGGATGCCGATCTCAATCGCGTACTTCCCTTCCAATTCGGTCTTGAGCTGCCGCAGTCGGTCGAGGCGACGCGCCCACAATTCGAGGTGGGCGCCGTGGGCGGCGAACGCGCGCGCACAGGCTTCGCCGAAGCCGGCGCTGGCACCGGTGATCAAAACGTGTTTGCCCTGGAGTCGGTTGGTCATGGCTGCATGGTAACAGACGAGCGGATCATTCTCCACCAGGGTGCCATTCGATCCTCGCGCTCCCCGAGGTGGCGTCCGCGAGGGAACGCTCGAGGTCGGTATGACGGTCGTCCGGGACGCGGATGGCGAAGGTCACGTTGGCGGCGAACTCTTCCCCAACGATCGACGCGCCCGCGCGCTCGAGCGCGCGTCGCACCGCGTCCGCTTGCGCGTAGGAAACCACGACGCGCGCATCGTGCATCGTGACGCGCTCCATCGTGGGCAGCTCGCGCAGCGCGTGCTGCACGGCACCGGTGTAGGCGCGCACCAGCCCGCCCTTGCCCAGCTTCACGCCGCCGAAATAGCGCGTGACCACGACCACGATCTCCCCCACACCGGAGTTCATGAGGACCGACAGCATGGGGCGGCCCGCGGTGCCGGCGGGCTCGCCATCGTCGCTGGCCCCCACTGCACCCGTGCTCCCGGGTGGTCCGGCGACGAAGGCGAAGCAGTGGTGGGTGGCGTCGGGGAACTCGGCGCGCAACGCGTCGACGAAGGCGCGCGCCTCCTGGGACGACTCCGCTCGCGCGGCGCTCGCGATGAAACGGCTCTTCTCGATCCGGTCTTCCACGCGCACGCGCCGAGCCGGGACCGGATAGCGCCGTGCGGGCTCGTCAGTCATCGTGCTCGATGGGAAAGCCGGCTTCGCTCCAACCGCGGATTCCGCCGTCCATCGACACCACGTTGGTATACCCCATGCGCGCGAGGTTCTCTGCGGCCAGCACCGAGCGATACCCGCCGCCGCAGTACAACACGATCTCCGCGTCGACGTCCGGGATCACGCCCTCGATGTCGCGCTCGATGACACCCTTGCCGAGGTGAATGGCACCCGGCAGGTGCCCCTTGTCCCACTCGTTGTCTTCGCGCACGTCCACCAGGTAGAACGTATCGCCCTTCTTCTGGCGCGCGCGGACCGTTTGCACGTCGGTCTCGCGTACGCGCGCCTTGATGGCCTTGACGATCTCGAGGAAACGCTTCGAATGTTTCATTCGGCTCCTTTGACAACGCTCCGCATCCAAGCCACGACGACGTCGCGAATCTCATTCATCACATGTTCGTTCGTGCGGCCGCTTCGCTTCAGCACCTTGAACGAATGATCGCCGTCCTCGACCACATGCAATGTCGCGCGGCCCCCCAGCGACGCGCACACCTCGCGCATCAATTCCACGGAGGCGAGGTCGTCGCGCGTGCCTTGGATGAACAGCATCGGCACCGCCACGCTCGCGAGGTGTGCCGCCCGCGCGATGCTCGGGCGCTTGGGCGCGTGCAGCGGGAAGCCGAGGAACACGAGGCCGCGCACGCCCGCAAGCGGCGCGCGCGAGGCCGCCTGCGACGTCATGCGCCCGCCGAACGACTTGCCGCCCGCGAACAGCGGCCGTCCCGCGAACTCTTCGCCCGCTGCGCGCACCGCCGCTTCGACCGTTCGTTCCGCCACCGCCGGCGGATCGGGGCGACCCTTGCGGCCTTCCATGTACGGAAACTGGTAGCGCAGCGTCGCAACACCCGCGTCGAACGACAGCGCGGCGACCTCCGCGAGGAACGGATGCTGCATCCCCGCACCCGCGCCGTGCGCAAGGACGCAGCCGGCCCACGCGCCGCGCGGTGTCGCGACCAGCGCGGAGACGTCGCCGGCGGTGTCCGAAACGTGAATGCTGCGCGGGCGCGCGTCCATGGTCGATACCGCTAGCGCACGTAGCTGGCCGCGTTGACGTCGATCGACGTCCCCGTGCAATGGTCCGCGAGGCCGCTCGCGAGAAACACCACCAGGGGGGCGATGTCGCGCGGCTCGGTCATGCGATCCAGGGCCACGTCCTTCATCGCGTAGGCTTCCCCGTAGCGCGCGATGAAGTCATCGGCCATTTCGGTGCGCGTGAAGCCGGGTGCCAACACGAACGACTTGACCCCCTGCTTGCCGCACCCGCGCGCGATCGAGCGCGCCAGGGCGACCATCCCGCCCTTCGAGGCGGCGTACGCGAGGTATTCGGTGGTATCGCCGCGAAAGGCGGCGCGCGAGGCGATGAACACGATGCGCCCGCCGCCGTGGGCGGCAAAGTGGCGCACGGCCTCGCGCGCGAGGACGCCGGAAGCGGTTAGGTTCACCGCCATCGTGGTGTCCCACGCGCGCAGCCAGTCGTCGGTGGGTGAATCGAGCGGGGACTCGAGTGCCACGCCCGCATTGTTGACGACGAGGTCGAGGCCGCCGAGGGCGTCGAGCGCGCGCGCGAAGAGTCCGGCCGCTGCGCGACCGTCGGCGAGGTCCGCGGCCAGCGCCACGGATCCATCGCGGCCGCGCACCAGCGCTTCCGCGCCCGCGCGCTCGCGATGATAATGGGCAACGACGCGCGCGCCCGAGTCCATCAAGGCCTCGGCGATGGTGCGTCCGATGCCGCGGCTGGCACCCGTCACCAGCGCCCGCTGACCGGATAGATCGACCTGCATGCGCACGATGGTAGCGCATGCGAGGCGCGGTGGCTACCGCGCGCGATCAGTCGAGGAAACCTTCCTCGTACAGCTTGCCCTTGGCGTAGTCTTCCACTTCGAGTCCGGCCGCGAATCCGTAGCCCTCCTCGAGCGGCTTCTCCAGCGTCATGGCGTCCTGGCCGACCAGCTCGCCGTTGGCGCGCAGGACCAGTTTCACCTTGGCGCCGACACCGGGCTCGTCGACGCGAACCCACACCGAACCCGACACGTCCTGGGGCACGTCGATCTCGAAGGTGTGTTTGCCGGCCGGTATCTTCTGCCAGGTTTCGAGGTAGTCGTGGCTGTCGTCGTCGATCGGCATGTTGGTCTCGAACGACGCGGAGACGTACGCGGGTTCGCTGGCCTCGACCTCGAGGGTCACGGTTCCGCCGCCCCCGCCCCAGACCTCCTGGGGGATGGCGTCGACGACGTCGTTACCGCCGCCGGTCAGTTTGTCCTGGATGGTCCAGATGGCGATGCAGATGAAGACACCGGCGATTGCACCGAGCACTTTGCGAGCGAGGGTCTGCAACATCTTGGCACCTCAAAGGGCTTTGAGTGACACGTCAAGAGACCCCACTAACCCATTGTCGATTCATAGGAACGCGTCGTGGCCGGCAAGTCGTGTCGCCGCCCCAGGCGTTCGAGCGCAGCGGGTCCTTGGTCGTGATCTGCGGTGCACGTTGCGGGTTTTGTGCCGGAAGGGGCCGGTCTAGAAGTCCAACTCGGAGTCGTCGATCGTGGACGGGTCGTCGCGACCCATCTCCTCGCGCTGCGCGGCCGTGATGGGCTGGCGCCCCGGGTAGCCGGTGTCGATCTCGTGCCAGTGCTTGAGCTCGCGCTCGCCCACGTGCCAGCACAGGTAGACCCAGCGTCCTTCGTAGTGGTCGGGAAATCGACCAGGCCGTCTTCGATGCCGCCCATTGGGAGCCGCAGGCCAAGGGCAACCACGCCGTCTTGAACCGCGCGCTGGATCCCGCGCAGGCAGCGGTCGACGGTCTCGCGGTGCGTCATGAACTCGGCGTGGTCGGTGTGCGCGGGGTCGCGCAGCGCGTCGCCCCACAACAGCTCGAGCACTTCGATCTTCTTGCCGGCTTCGCGGATCTGATACTTGTGCGCATCAATCTGACGAAAGGTCTGCGTCAACGCGGGCACGAGCGCGTTGGCTTCGTCGACGGTGAACGACTTGTGGGCCATGGCAGGTTAGACTATTCCCGCGGCGAGCGCCGCCGCAATCGCGAACAACATGACGGTCACCAGCCGGCGGATCGCGCGCATCGATACCCGCGGGAGCACGCGCGCGGCGAGAACCGCACCGGCCGCGGCGAACGCGATGGCGGCCGCGATCAGACGCCAGCGATCGCGCACGGTGGCGAGGTCCATCTCGCGCCCGTACAGTAGCAGACGGGCCGCGTCGACCAGGCACGCGATCACCACGCCGGTGCCGATGAACGCTTCTTTCGACAGACCGCTGCGCACCAGGAACGCGCTCCGCAGCGCGCCCTGGTGGCCGGACAACCCGCCGAAGAATCCGCTCAACGCCCCACCCACCGCGAGGTATTTCGGGTCGAAGCCGACACGCGCCAGCCTGGGGACGGCCTCCCACGCAGCGAACGTCGCGATCAGCAATCCGATCACCAGGCCGATCGGGGTCACCTCGTACGTTGTCCCGAAAAGCGAATACCTCGCGAGCGGGTCGTCGCCCGCGAGCGTCATGAGCAGCCGCGCGCCCAGAAAACTCGCGAGGAGCGCGGGGAGCCCGAAGCGTCGCACCACCGTGCGGTCGGCGAGCCGTCCGAAGAGCGCGAGCTTCACCAGATTGTTGCCGAAATGGACGATGGCCGTGATCGCAACCGCGATCGGCGTGGGAAAGAAGATCGCGAACACCGGCAAGAGCAACGTCCCCAGGCCGAAGCCCGAGAACACGGTCAGCGCCGAGGCCGCGAGCGATGCGATGCAGATGACGACGAGCTCGATCATCCCACGCGCGCGAAGTGGTAGGGCGGCCGGTGCACGCCGCGCTCGGTCACGATGGCGTCGATCAGCTCGGCCGGGGTGACGTCGAAGGCCGGGTTGTACGCGTCGATTCCCTCCGGCGCGGTGGCGACTCCGCCGAAGCGGATCACTTCGTCGTGCGGGCGGTGTTCTATCGGAATGTCGGCACCGGATGCGCGCGACGTATCGATGGAACTCGACGGTGCGACGACATAGAACGGCACGCCGGCGCGGCGTGCCAGAACCGCGAGCCCCAGGGTGCCCACCTTGTTGGCCACGTCGCCGTTGGCGGCGATGCGATCGGCGCCGACCCACACGCTGGCCACCCGCCCCGAAGCGAGCAGCGAAGCGGCCGCGCCTTCCACCAGCACGGTCACTGGAACGCCGCGCTGCGCGCACTCCCACGCGGTCAGGCGCGCGCCTTGCAGAAGCGGCCGCGTCTCGTTGGCGAACACGTGGATGCGACGGCCTTCTCCCACGGCCGCGAACACGGCCCCGAGCGCGGTCCCCCCGCCGCCGGTCGCAAGACCGCCCGTGTTGCAGTGCGTGAGCACGGCATCCGCGCTCCGCAGGAGCGTGGCCCCGTGCGAGGTCATCGCCGCGCTCATGGAGAGGTCCTCCGCCAGGATGGCGTCCGCTTCGTGTGCGAGTGCATCGACCATTGCGCGACCTTCGGTCGCGTTTTCCCAGACGGAGCGCATGCGGTCCAACGCCCAGGACAGATTGACCGCGGTCGGTCGGGTCGCGCCGATGCGTCGTGTCGCGTCGGCCAAACACTCGCACAGTTCGCGAAGGCTCTTCGTGCGTGCTTCCAAAAGCGCGACCAGGATCCCGTACGCCCCCGCGATTCCGATGGCCGGCGCCCCGCGCACGCGCAGCGACCGAATCGCCTCGCACACAAGGGCGACGGTCGCCAGCGACACGATCTCGTAGCGCGACGGGAGCAAGGTCTGGTCGATGATGCGCACGCTCCCGTCGGCGAAGCGAACGGTGGGCAGGGGTTCGACGCGCGCCATCGACTAGACCTCGCGCAGCATGTCGATGAGAAGAGAAACCGGCAGTCCGACGACGTTGAAAAAGCACCCGTCGATGGTGCGAATGAGCCCGGCCCCCACGCCCTGAGCCGCGTACGACCCCGCCTTGTCGCGCCCCTCGCCGGTGGCGACGTAGCGCGCGATCTCGTCGTCGGAGAGTTCGCGAAACGTCACGAACGTGCGCGCACTCTTTTCGATGTGCACACCGCGCTCGTGCCCGACGATCGCGAGCCCCGTCACCACCACGTGTGTGCGCCCCGCGAGCGAGCGCAAAAAGCCCCTCGCCTCCGCGTCGTTGGCGGGCTTGTTGAGGATACGGTCGTCGACGATGACGACGGTGTCGGCCGCGATCACGAGCGCCTTCGGACGCCGCTCGCTCACGTGCACGCACTTGCGCGCCGCCAACAGTTGCGGGATGGCGAAGGGGTCGTCGTGGTCGAGGCCGTCTTCGAGGTGCTCGGGGGCGGGTTCGACCTCGAACTCGAAGCCCAGTCCGCGCATGATCTCGATCCGGCGCGGCGAGCGCGACGCGAGCACGAGGTCCTTCTGCTGTCCGGGCGGGAGGAACGGATTCATGGCGCCTCCTTCTCCACGAGGATGGTCACGGGTCCATCGTTCACGAGCGAAACTTGCATGGCGGCCTGGAACTCGCCGGTGTGCACGCGTTCGGGAAGCGCCGCGCGCAGCGCGGCTACGAAGTCGTCGTAGAGAGCACGGGCCGCGTCCGGGGGCGCGCTGTCGTCGAAGCTGGGGCGCGCACCCTTGCCGACGTCGCCGTAGAGGGTGAACTGCGACACGATCAATACGTGGCCGTCGACCGCTTCCAGGGAGAGTGCCATACGCCCTGACTGGTCTTCGAAAACACGCAGCGAGGCGACTTTCCGCGCGGTCCACGCGATCGTCGCGGGCGTATCAGCGCGCGAGAACCCGGCGAGCACCAGGAATCCGCGTCCGATGCGGGCGACCTCGCGGCCGTCGACGCGCACACTTGCTTCGGCCACGCGTTGCACGACCGCGCGCACGTCACTCCTGCGCGCGAGCGCTCGTGCTGCCCGCGCGCGCGTGCTCCGACCCGGCGTCCATCAAATCGACCAGGCGAAGCTCCGGGTACACCGAGCCCAGGTACACGTTCTTGCGCACGCGCACCGCGAGGTCGAGGGCGCGACCGTGCAAGTCCTCGGGCGATTGCGGCCGGTCCCAACCGAACGCGATTGCCGACGCGCGCGCGCCGGACGCATCGTAGACGAAGAGCTTCAGGTGCCCGTCGCCGACCAGGCAGGTCTCGCGCGCGACCTGGACATCGCGAACGAGCCATACGGGCTCCTCGTTTCCCGCGCCGAAGGGCTCGCAGCGGGCGAGGAAATCCAGCAACTCGAGGTCGCACTCGGGAATCGTGAGCGAGGCATCGATCGAGAGAGGAAGCCCGCGTTCGGGTTGGACGATCCCGCGCAGGCGCTGCCCGAAGCCGTCGGCGAAGTACGACAAGCGCGTGGGCTCCATGGTGAGGCCGACGGCCTGGGCGTGTCCGCCGTAGCGAATGAAGTGGTCGCGAAAGTGATCGAGCTGGGCCTTCAAGTCGACGCCGGGGATACTGCGACCCGAGCCCTTGAGCAAACCGCCGCTCGACCCCATCAGGATGGCCGGACGTCCGAATTGCTCGGCCAGGCGCGCGGCCGCGATCCCGAGCACTCCTTCGTCCCACGCCTCGTTGGCCAGCACGAAGCCGCCGCGCGTGTCGCGGTCGTGCATATCGGTGATGGCCGCGGTGGCTTCGTCCTGGACACGCTGCGTCAGCTCGCGGCGGCGCTCGTTTTCGGCTTCCAAGATGCCGGCCAGTTGGAAGGCGCGGTCCTTGGCGTCGACGCACAGGATCTCGAGCGCGGGTTTGGGCCGCGACACGCGCCCGGGTGCGTTCAAGCGCGGCGCGAATGCGAACGACAGGTGCCGCGTGTTGATCGAGCCTGCGGACAGTCTGGAGAAATTACGCAGCGCTTCGATACCCGCGCGCGGTGCGGAGTTCATGCGCGCCAATCCCGTGCGCGTGAGATAGCGATTCTCGCCGACGAGCGGTGCCACGTCGGCGACCGTCGCGAGAGCCACCAAGTCGACCAGCGACGCCGTGCTCTCGGCGCCGCGAACCCCACTCGCCTCCAGCGCCTGCACCAACTTGAAGGCGACTCCGGTCCCGCACAACGACACGAACGGATAGCGCTCGCCGGGGCGCATCGGGTTCAACAACACGCCCGCGACGTCGCCGTCTACGGGAAGCAAATGGTGGTCGCACACGATGACGGGGATGCCGGCGCTCTCCAATTGACGAAGCCGCGGCGCGTCCGAGGTGCCGCAGTCGACCGCGATGAACAGACCGACTCTCTGCTCCAGCGCCCATTCGATGGCCCGCTCCGATATGCCGTAGCCGTCCTTGCGGCGGTCCGGCACGAAGCGGCGGATTTGCGAATCGCCGCGATTGAGGAAGCGGTACAACAAAGCCGCGCCCGAGATGCCGTCGACGTCGTAGTCGCCGTGGACGAGGATGGGCGTGCGATCGCGCAGGGCGGCTTCGACCAGCGCCACCGCGTCGCGCATGCGCTCGAAGAGGAAGGGATCGTGGGTGTCGACGCGCGAGGGATCGAGGAACGCGCGCACCGCGTCGGGATCGGTGAACGCACGCGACGCAAACAGGCGCGCCGCCGCGGGCGGGAGGTCGAGAGCGCGTGCGAGCTCGCGCGCGGCCGCGTCGTCGCCTCCCTCCTTCACCACCCAGCGGTACTTGTTCATGCGTCGATTGTAGAATGGGACCGAGCGGGACGTAAGCCGAGTTCTGTTCCCCCGAAGGAGGACGATCATTTATCTGGGATGCCCGTTGCCGGGCACCTCGAGCAACCAACCCGAGAGTCGTAACGAGGCGGAGCGCCTCTGCTCTCCTATTTGGTCTTGCACCGGATGGGGTTTACCGTGACAGCCGTCGTCGCCGACGGCCCGGTGAGCTCTTACCTCACCTTTTCACCCTTGCCGTCCCGGGTTGCCCCGGGCTTGGGCGGTATGTTTTCTGTGGCACTGTCCCTGGAATCGCTTCCGCTGGGCGTTACCCAGCATCCTGCTCCGCGGTGCTCGGACTTTCCTCGGTACGGTCAATGACCGCCCGCGACCGTCTCGCCCGCTCGGTTCCGAGGGCATTATAGGGAGGAAGGCGACGGAATAGCAACGGTTTACCAACCATATTGCAATTCGCCACCTTCCCGAAAGACCACCCTCGTGATATAGTACGTGACGTGCCTCGCCCGAAGCACTCACAACCCGCGCCTTCCACTCGCTCGCTGCTCCGGACCCTGCCCAGTTGACTCTTTGTGCAGAGTACCTTTCCAAAGGGAAGAATGCCTCGGCCCAGGATCCACAAGCTCCCTCCCTTGCTCGATCGAAAGATCTACAAGACCGGGCAGACGCGGGGAGCCGACGACGACGTCATTTTTCAGAACAGGGTTGCTCGCTCCAGCACCGTGCTAATTCCTTACAATGCATGGCCCCAGTGCCGTGTGCCCTCCACTACCGAGAGAACGTATGAGAACGGATACATTGTGCTGTTGTCTCCCACGGAATATTTCGCCAGCCCGACCATCGCCGAACAACTTAGGGCGACTGGCCTAGCGCTTGGGCAGAATACTCTCGTGTTCTACGAGACGCGCGAGCAGTGGAATGCGAACAATCCCGAGACTCTGGGATGGAGCCCCGCAAGTCAACGCCAGGGCGCCTTGGGAGGCCAGTACGTTGCTCGGGTGCCGGCTACAACTGCCGCACCCAAAATAGTCCGGGGCTTCAACTCCACGACAATGAAAGGCGCTGGAATTCGTGTATACGAGTACGCGCGCAGCATTACGATTGAGCAGTGTCGATCGCAGCTCGAAGCACTCTACTGGATGTGCCGTGATTCGAACGAGGCTGCAACATCGAATGGAATGACGCCGGACGATGCATCCTCGCGAAGGGCTCGGACCCTGGAGAACTGTCAAACCGAAGGACTTTTGGATAAAGACCGCCTCCGCAACTACCGAATCATCAACGCCAATGATCGAACAATTTGCCCGTTATGTTTGGATGAACTGTCCGCCCATGGATTCTTCAGCCGAATGGCACAAGCGGCGGGAAGGGAGGTCCCGGACCTTACGGTTACCCAGTTGAACCTCTTCCACATCGAGGAGTTGCGAACCGGTGTGCTAAACCATCGTCCCTACAACGTAGGATGGGGTCACCACCACTGCAACGTCGTCGTCAAAGACTCCGGAGTTACGGAGACGCTTCGTTGGATGCGCGAGATCATTGATAGAAACATTCGCGACGGTCACTTGCCTGCTTCGAACAGCGGCAAATGAGGACGTTTCGGTCTTCTGGCGTTGTCCTTCAAATGAGATCTCGAATTTGCACCGACCGATATGGGCTCAGAATTGCTGACCAGCCCAACACGATCAGCTATCGTCTTCGCCCACTTCGCATCAATCTCCATAGCGACTGCGAGCCGCCCAAGTTTGACAGCTGCGAGAGCCGTGCTTCCGGATCCGGCAAAGCAATCGAGAACGATGTCGCCCGGGAATGAGGTGGCGTCGATTGCGTGTTCGAGAAGGGCAGCCGGCTTCTCCGCTGGGTGCTTGCCCTTATACGGGCGCACCGAAGGAAACGTCCAAATATCTGTGAATTCTCCAGCTGGGCTCGCTCGAAATACGCGGACTGCGTCTTCGTAGGACGGCATAGACACCACCCGCCCCGTACCAAGGACAGCCTTACAGATTTTGCTGTACTGATCTCTACTGGGGATGTTTCGCCCAGTCTCCCAATTGGAAACAGCGCCGCCATGATTAACCTTGCCATAGGCACCAATCGCTTCGGCCAACGCATGAGCCGAGAGGCCAGATTGCTTGCGAATCTCCCGCAAGAAGTGAGCGAAAGGTGAGCGATGCAAGTTCCCGTCCACCGCTGGCTCGGCGAAAATGATTCTCTCGGAGTGCGGATACCACTGTCGTAGAGCCTCCTTCTTCATCTTGCCCTTCCAGCCGTCGAATCCGGGATCATTTGGCTTTGTCCATACGACGTGAGACAAGACATTGAACTCCGCTGCGAACAAGACTTCTAGCCGTGCGGCCAAGTCGGACGCACAGAAGCAGAAGAACGAACCATTTGGGCGAAGGACTCTGCGCCACTCATGTGCGTATTCGCGGATCCACGCAAGGTAATCGGAATCCTCGTTGAACGATGTGTCGCCGTAGATACTGTGCTTCTTTGTACTGTGATAGGGCGGGTCCGTTAGGATGAGGGACACCGAGTGCGAAGGCAGCCGACGGATTAGCGAAAGAGAATCCCCCTCAGCGACGAGAGCCCGATCGCCCGCCAGGCGGAGACTCTCTCCGAGTTTCTCCCTAATGCTCAGAAAGTCCTTCGTCCTGTGATTCATCGATTCCCCGTGTCGGCTTCTGACGTTGCTCCGGTTGTCGGTAACCGTCTCGCAAGATACTCCTGAACCGCCTCACGAACTATCCAGGCGAGCGACACACGCTGGAGATGCGCCAGCCGGTCCAACTCCTCGTACTGGTCCCCCGGGAGGCTAACTGACGCACGGATAGTGCGTTCGGCGGGAGCTGAGAATGAGGGAACTCGTCGGTTTGCCATAATGCACCACTTTGCATCACTTTCACCCAGTTGTCAAGAGCTAAACTCCACTTTGCACCGCGCTTAGTCGAGTTCTTTACCGTCGAGCGCCGCGTTGACCAGCTTGTCGGTGTCCTTGTTCTTCTCGCGCGGGACGTGCTCGATCTCGACCGAGTCGAATTCCTTCATGAACTCGTGGACGCGGGCGTGGAGGCGCTGCAGCTCGGGGTGCTTGACTTTGTAACTTCCGTCGACCTGGCGCACGACCAATTCACTGTCGAGTCGAAGTGTCACGTCGCGCGCGCCCAGCTCGTGGCACAGGCCGAGCGCCAAGAGCACCGCTTCGTACTCGGCCACGTTGTTGGTGGTCTTGCCGAGGAGCCGCGCGCGGCGCAACAACTCCGCACCGTCGGCGTCGAAGATGATGGCCGCGCACCCCGCCTTGCCGGGGTTGCCGCGCGACCCGCCGTCTGCGTAGGCGATGAGCGCCAGGCCGCCGGACTTCTTCGCGTTTTTCTTCTTCTTGGCGGGTTTCGTTTCCGGCTTGGTGGCCTTGGTGTGCGGGTCGGGTGGTGAATCGGCTTCGCGCGCGCGCGCATAGAGCTCGCGCTCCACGTCCTTCATGATGCGCTCGAGCTCCGCCGAGCCGATCCCGGCTTCCACCGCGGCCACCGCGAGCGGTGTGCCGTGCGCGACTTTCTTCAGGAGTGTCGCGAGCTTGCGCGCGCGTACGGGATCAATCTGCATAGTGGATCAGGATGCGCCCGCACGCCGGGCACATGATGAATTGGTCGCCTTTTCGAACTTCGACGGCAAGTTGCGGCGGGAGCGTTTGCCCGCAGGTGCCGCAGTGGTCGTCCTTGACCCGCACCACGGCCACGTCGCGGTGTTTCTCGGACAGGCGCTCGTAGCGCTTGAGGACCGGCGGGCTCAATTCCGACAGGAGCTTGGGCCGCTCGCGCGTGAGGCGCTCGACCTCGGCCTTGACGCTCGCCTGTTGCGCTTCCAGGACCGCGCGCTCGCCGGTGCGCTTGGCACGCTCGGTCGTGACCACTTCGCCCGCGGTCTTCGCGTCCTTCTGCGCCGCCTCAATGCGGTCCATCAGAATCAGGAGCTGCTCCTCTTCGTCGCTGATCTGCTGCTCGAGATTCGAAATCTCCTTGAGCATGGCCGTGTACTCTTCGTTGGTCTTGACCAGCGACTGCTGGCCGCGGCTCTTCTTGAGGTGATCCTCGTGCTCGCGGAGCTTCTTCTCGGTGTTGCGCCGGGTCGTGGTCAGGTCCTCCAGCGTGGCTTTGAGCGCCTTGTCCCGCGCCTCGAGGGCGGCCAGCGAGCGGTCGATGGCGGCGATGTCGGTCGGGATTTTTTGGAGGGCCATTTTGTGCGCGTACAACGTCGCCTCGATGCGGGCGATCATGACGAGCAAGCTGATATCGCGACGGAGGTCGGTCATGGATGGTGACCGGCAGAATAGCACACGCGCACGAAACGAGAAAGCCCGCTCCGGAGAGCGGGCTTTCCTGGCTTGGTGGGCCCACCAGGACTTGAACCTGGGACCAAGCGGTTATGAGCCGCTCGCTCTAACCGGCTGAGCTATGGGCCCGGTTTCGTGAGAATAGCCCAGACCGCCGGTGATACGCAGCGGCAAAAAAAATAATCGGGCGCCGACTCGCGAAGAGTCGACGCCCGATCGCGTCGAATCCGGCCGAAACGACTAGATGATCTCCGTGTAGCCCTTGAGCTTTCGCGCCCGGCTGGGGTGCTGGAGCTTCTTCAGGGCCTTGGCCTCGATCTGGCGCACGCGTTCGCGCGTGACGTTGAAAATGGTCCCGACCTCTTCGAGCGTGCGCGGCGTGCCGTCGCCCAGCCCGAAACGAAGCCGGATCACTTTCTCCTCGCGGCGCGTGAGCGTGCTCAACACGCGGTTCAACTGGTCGCGCAGCATCGCGTGCGACGCGGTCTGCGCCGGCGAGGCGGCCGAGGTGTCCTCGATGAAGTCGGACAGGTTGGAGTCCTCGTCCTCGCCGATCGGGCGATCGAGCGAGATGGGCTCCATGCTCGCCTTCATGACACTCTTGACCTTGTCGAGCGGGTAGTTGAGCTTCTTCGCGACCTCTTCCGGAGTCGGGTCGCGGCCCTGCTCCTGCACCAGCTTGCGCTGCGCGCGCGATACCTTGTTGATGGCCTCGATCATGTGGACCGGGACGCGAATGGTGCGCGCCTGGTCCGCGATCGCGCGCGTGATGGCCTGGCGGATCCACCACGTGGCGTAGGTCGAGAACTTGTAGCCCTTGCGGTAGTCGAACTTGTCGACCGCGCGCATGAGGCCGGAATTCCCTTCCTGAATGAGATCGAGGAACTCGAGGCCGCGGTTGGTGTAGCGCTTCGCGATCGCGATCACCAAGCGCACGTTGGCCTCGATCATCTCTTTCTTGGCGCGCTGGACCTGGATCTCGCCGCGACGGATGTTCTCCGCGATCTTGTCCAAGTCCGCGATCGAGATGTTCTCTTCCTTCTCGATGGCCTTGATCTCGGTGCGCAGCGAGCGCATCTTGCGCTCGAAGTCCTCGAGCATGTCGAGCGACCAGGTCCCCTTGCCCTCGACCTTGACGCTCTTGCGGCGCGAGCCCTTGAGCTTCTTCGACTGGGTCACGATGTCGTCGTAACCGAGCCCGACGAAGTCCTCGTACTCGAGCAGCTTGGCCTCGTAGTCCTTCAGGCGGTCGCGCTGGCCGCGAATCTTCTCGACGATCTTCTCGAGCTGCTTGGGATTGAGCTGGAGTTTGATGTACTCCTCGAACAGCTTGGCCTGCCGCATCTCCAAAGAGCGCCCGAGTGCCGGCCGCTTGGCCGCGCTCTTCTTGAGCTTGAGCTTCTTCTGGAGCTCGACGATCTCCTTGCGCAAGGTCGCGATCTTCTTGACCGGACGGAAGCGCGCCTGGCGCTCCTTCTTGCCGGTGTACGACGGAGCGAGTCCGCCCGTCTCCACCTGCACGACTTCGTCCAGGCGCATGTCGCCCTTCTCGACCGCGCGCGCCAAGCGCTGCAGCTCGCGAATGGGCGAGTCGAGCGAGAACACCGCCTTCGCGATCATGATCTGACCCTGCTCGATGCGCTTGGCGATCTCCACTTCGCCCTCGCGATCGAGGAGCGGGACCTTGCCCATCTCGCGCAAATACATGCGCACCGGGTCGTCGTAGCGAATGACGGCCTTGACGTCCTCTTCGACCTTCTTCTCTTCTTCCTTCTCTTCGCGCCGCTTGCGCGCTTCGATCTTCAAGCGCGCCTTCTCGGGCGAGTCGAAGAAGTCGATCTTCTCCTCGCTCAAGCGGTCGTAGAGAATGACGATGTCTTCGGGGCTGAAGTCCTCGCCCACGAGATGGTCGATCTCGTGATTCAAGACGAAGCCCTTCTCCTCCGCGATCTTCCGGATATCCCCGAGAATGAACTCGAAGCGATCCGGCGCGGTCGCCGGTGCACTCGTAGTCGCCGCACCCGTATTCTTTGCTTTCGCACCCACGCGCCTCACAACTCCTCCAGCGCCTGCCTCAGGCGTTTAAAGTACTCGGCTATCGCTATGGACTCTTCACTCTCCGCCGGAACATTGAGAAGCCGCTCACGAAGCTGCTCCAACTCGTCCTCGATCCGGCGTTTCTTCAACTCCCGCAAGTGGTCTTTGAGGAGGGTGTCGATGTTCCCCGGTGGGACGGAGACGAGGGATATTTCGTTGGCGAACCCCGAGAGCCCTGTCTCTTCTGCCCGACGCTGAAAGTCGCGACCCCTCAAATCAATATGGGCCTCCCGCATCGAGTCAAGCAGTTTATATAGCTTGCGGTTAGCCTCGTCCGAGAAATCTTCTACATCGAGGGAATCGAGTGCGTCGAGCGCCGACGGGGTGCCCTCCATCACCAGCCGAAGAACGAGGCGCTCGAGTGCCGCCCGTCTAGCTCCGGACCGGCTTGTTCCCTCATCAGACCCCGCACGCCGATCCCCGTCGGCCTTGCCACCCGTGGGACGAAGCAACCTGCGCAGCCCCGCGGGGTCGACCCCGACCACCCGGGCCAACTCGCCGACCAGAACATCCGCCCGAAGGGGGTCGTCTGCTGACGAAATGGCACCGACGATGCGTCGAATGAGCTCCTCACGCTCGCGCGCGGTCGGGTTTCGATGCTGGGTAGTATAGTCAAGGTATGCGAAATATTCCATCGCGCGACCCAAAAGTTCCTTGAACTCTTTCTGCGCGAGCGATTTACCCGCAGAATCGGGGTCGGTTCCGGGGGGTAGCGAAACCACCCCCACTTCTACCCCTTCGGCCATCAGCAGCGCGCCTGAAATGAGGGCTGCGTTCTCTCCCGCGGCGTCCCCATCGGGCACTATGACTACCCGGCGCGTCAGGCGGCGCACCCGGGCGGCGTGCTCGCGAGTCAGCGCCGTTCCGCACGTCGCGAGCGAGTTCTCCACCCCGCACAGGTGGAGCCGAATGAGGTCGGTGTACCCCTCGACGATGTACGCGAAGCGGGCCGCCCGTATGGGGTCCCGAGCCCGGTCGACGCCGTAGAAGGTCCGCCGCTTCTGGAACAGCGGACTTTCCGCCGAATTGAGGTACTTGGGCTCCGCGTCACCGAGGACGCGACCGCCGAATCCGACCACCCGACCGCCCGGATGGACGATGGGAAACAGGACTCGGTCGCGAAAGTAGTCGTAGAACCCGCGCCCGCCGTCGCGGGCCGATACCAACCTTAGGGTGAGG
>JAKEHA010000111.1 GCA_022615275.1 Candidatus Latescibacterota bacterium | reverse complement strand
GGCCGCGATCGGTCTCAAGGCCGCGGTCACGACCGGCGTCATGATGGCGGTCGGCTCGCCGTATCGCATCGCGACGTTGACCGGGCTTTCGCTCGCCCAAGCGGGAGAATTCTCTTTGCTGCTCTTGAGTGCCGCGCTCGGCATCTCGCTGGTCGACCGCGACATGTATCAGTTCGTGCTGGCGGTGTGTTTGTTCACGATGGCGGTGGCCCCGTTCATCGTCAACGGAGCCCACCGATTGGCGGATCTCGGCGCGCGCGCGCCGCTTCCCATCAAGGTGCGCGAGGGGCGCTACTTCGTCTCCGGCGACACCGAGGAGCGTATGCACGACCACATCGTGATCGTCGGATACGGAGTGATCGGCGCGATGGTAGGGCACTCGGCCAAGCTGTGCGACATCCCGTACCAGGTGATCGAAGTGAGCTACGACATCGTGCAGGAACAGCGCGCGCGCGGCGTGCCCATCTTCTTCGGCGATGCCACCCAGGAGGCGTCGCTCGTCAAAGCCAACGTCAAGCAGGCGCGCGTGTGCGTGGTGGCGATCCCGGACCCCACCGGCGCGGCCCGCGTGGTGTCGCTCGCGCGGCGGTTGAATCCCGGGGTACACATCGTGGCACGCATTCGTTACGTGCGCGACATCGCGCGCCTGTACGCGCTGGGCGCGAACGAAGTCGTTTCCGAAGAGACGGAGGCGTCGATCAAGATCTTCTCGGTGGTGTTGGAGAAGTTCGACGTCGATCCCGACGTGATCGAAGGTTTCGGAGGTGTGCCGCAACGACGATGAAGAATACCTTTTTCAGAATACTCAAGCCCGCCGTGATCTTCGGCGCGATCGCGTTCGCGATCGGCTTCTTCGGCCCCCTCCTATGGGCGCCGGACGCGAACCAAGGCCCGCTGCTCGGCATCTTCATCACGGGCCCTCTGGGCTTCTTCGTGGGAATGGCGTGGGGCGTGTTTCGGGAGTTGCGGCGATCGTCTCGGGAGCGAAACGGGACCGAGCGTCGTTAGCGAGCCCTTCGTTGTCTCGGAGCGGGGAAGCGTGTATTATCCGCGGCACGCCGCGTTGCGTTAGACACAGTCAGGAGGGCGCATGCAGTCCGTCGATACCAAGTCGCTTCCGGAGAACGCGTACAAACCTCTCAAGCCCGGGGAAACCTATCACCCCATCATTCCCGCCGACACTCAAGTTCCCGAAGTCACCTTCCGCAGCGTTTTTTGGGGCACCCTCTTCTGCGTCATCTTCACGATCGCGTCGGTGTACTCCGGCCTCAAGGTTGGCCAGGTGATGGAGGCGGCGATTCCGATTTCGATTCTCGCCATCGGTCTCGCGCGCGCGTTTCCGCGCCGTTCGACGATCCTCGAGAACGTGATCATTACCGGCATCGGCGGCGTGTCGGGGTCGGTGGTGGCGGGGGCGATCTTCACGCTGCCCGCGCTCTACATCCTGAACCTGGATCCGCATCCCTTGCAGTCGACGTTCATCTGCCTCGCGGGCGGGTGCCTGGGCGTCTTGTTCCTGATTCCGCTGCGCCGCTATTTCGTGCGCGACACGCACGGGCAGTTCCCGTACCCGGAAGCGACCGCGATCACCGAAGTGCTGGTCACGGGTGAGAAGGGCGGCTCGCAAGCGAAACTGCTCCTGCAGGCGACGTTCATCTCCGGCATCTACGACTTCTTCGTCACCACTTACCACGTGTGGGCCGAGGTTATCAACTTCCGCTTTATTCCAGTCGTCGACAAGATCGCGACGCGCGCGAAGGTGGTCTTCCAGTTCGACGCGGTCGCGTTCATTCTGGGCCTCGGGTACGTCATGGGCCTGCGCTCGTCGATGATCCTGTGCGCGGGCGGGGTGCTCGCCAACTTCGTACTGGTGCCCATGATCTGGATGATCGGTCGCAATTTTCCCGACCTGCTGGTGGCACCCGGCACCACACCCATCGCCGACATGTCGGCGGACCAGATCTTTCGCTCCTACGTGCGCTTCATCGGCGTGGGCGCGATCGCGACCGCGGGCATCTTCGCCATCGTGAAGTCGCTGCGGGTGGTGGCGGGATCGTTCGGTGTCGCGATGAAGGCGTTCCGGGGCGGCGAGCATGCCGCCGTAGAGCGGACCGACCGCGACATGTCGGTGATGTCCATCCTGATCGGCGTCGTATTGAGCGCGATCGGTGTGGCCGTCTTGTTCGCAACCCTGGGCACCACGCCGATGGTGGTCGTGATCGGGTTGGTGCTGGCGGTCTTTTTCTCGTTCTTTTTCACCTCGGTGGCCGCCTTGTGCATCGCGACCACGGCGCGCAATCCGGTCTCCGGGATGACCATGCTCACCATCATCGTGTCGTCGGTGGTGCTCCTGCAGTTCGGCCTTTCGGGCACGACGGGCATGTTCTTCGTGATGATGATCGCCGGCATGGTGTGCACGGCGCTGTCGGTTTCGGGGCAGACCATCACGGACTTGAAGACGGGCTACTGGCTGGGTTCGACGCCGATGCGCCAGGAGGGCGTGAAGTTCATCGGCGTGATCGCGTCCGCGGTGGCGGCGGCACTCACCATCGCGGTTCTCTCGCGCGTGTACGCGTTCGGAGAGGCACCCCCGGGCGATACGCGCAAGCTCCTCGACGCGCCGCAGGCGGCCATCATGAAGGCGCTGGTCGAAGGATTCATGAGCCACGATCCCATTCCGTACATCCTGTTCGGAGCGGGCGCGATGGTGACGATCATGATGGAGATGTTGGGCGTGCCGGCCTTGATCTTTGCGCTCGGCATGTATCTTCCGTTGTATCTCAACTCGCCCGCCCTGGCGGGTGGTATCCTCGCGCACTATCTCGACAAGCGGGCGAGTCGCGTGGGCGGCAATCGCGGCCGCACCATTCGCGAGCGCGGCATCGTGATCGCGTCGGGACTGATGGCGGGCGGTGCTTTGGGCGGTGTTCTCGGCGCGGCGATGCGCTTGCTGCCGGATTACGCCGAGAGCGACATTACGACGCCGTTCTACGGCAACGCGGCCATCTCGCAGATGGTGTCGACAGTCGGCTTCCTGGGCTTCGTGTGGTACACGTGGTGGGCGTCGCAGCGCGTGCCGAAGGATTCGTAGACCGCGACCGCGCCGTCGTACGACATGACGAGAATTCGATTGCGCGAGCGCAAGCAGTCACGCGGGGAAGAAATCGCCAACAGCATTAGCCACGGTGTCGGGGTCATCGCATCGATCGTCGCCGCGGCCTACCTGATGCTCACGACCGTGCGGGAGGGCGCACCCGCACGGATCATCGGCGCCGGCGTATTCTCGGTCACGATGGTGCTGGTCTACGTCACATCGACCTTGTACCACGCGACGACCCGCGAACGCCCCAAGGGCGTATTTCGAGTTCTCGACCACGCCGCCATCTTTCTGTTGATTGCGGGTACGTACACGCCGTTCACGCTGGGCGTCCTGCGCGGCCGGTGGGGCTGGACGCTACTCGTCGTCGTGTGGAGCCTGGCGATACTCGGCATCGTGCTCACGACCGTCAGCAGGCTGCGATATCCGACCCTCTCGACGGCGCTCTACGTGGCCATGGGTTGGTTGATGGTCGTCGGGGTGAAGCCGCTGTGGGCGAACATGGAGCCGTGGGGCTTGCTGTGGCTGCTGGCGGGCGGTGTGGCGTACACGGGTGGGGTCGCGTTTTTCGCGGCCGACCGAATTCGGTTCGGCCATCTCATCTGGCATCTATTCGTCATGGCCGGGACGGCGTGTCATTACATCGCGGTGCTCGAGTACTCCTTCTGACCATCACTCGACGACGACGCCCTTCTCACGGGCACGGACGCGCACCGATTCGCCGACGTGAAACGGGCAGCGATAGTCGTCCCATACCGCGACTTCGGTTCCCGCGAACGAAACGCGAATCGTCAGGTCGTGGCCGTGAAACACGCGGCTCACGACTTCTCCCACTGGCTCACCGGCGACGGCGGCTTCCATCTGCAAGTGCTCGGGTCGCACGGCAACGGTGACGTCGCCCACCGCGCGGCGGTCGACGGGCACGCGCCCGATCGCCGTCATCACGCAGTCCCCGCGGCCGGTCCCGGATAGAATGTTCGCACCGCCAATGAACGCCGCCACGAAGCGCGTGCGGGGTTTGTTGTACAGCTCCTCCGGCGTGCCGACTTGCTCGATGCGACCGTCGCGCATGACGCCGATCCGGTCCGCGAACCCGAGCGCTTCGGTCTGGTCATGGGTCACGAACACCGCCGACATCTCGTGCTCGCGAAACACGCCGCGAATCTTGCGGCGCGCGTCTTCGCGCAGGTCCGGGTCAAGACTCCCGAACGGCTCGTCCATCAGGATCACGTGGGGACGCGGCGCCATCGCGCGCGCGAGCGCCACGCGCTGCTGCTGGCCGCCGGAGAGCTGGCGCGGATAGCGGCCGGCGTGCTCGGCGATTTGCGCGCGCTCCAGGATCTCCATCGCGCGCGCGGCGCGTTCGTCGCGGGGCAAACCGTGCAGGCCGAACATCACGTTCTCCATCACGGTGAGGTGCGGGAACAGCGCGAACTCCTGGAACACGAAGCCCACGTTGCGGCGCTCGGGTGGAACGAACTCGCCGTCGCCGGCGATCACGCGACCGTCCAGGACGATGCGCCCGCGCTCGGGGCGTTCGAACCCGGCGATCATGCGCAGCGTCGAGGTCTTGCCCGACCCCGAGGGTCCCAGAAGCGCGAAGATCTCGCCGCGCTCGACCGAGAACGACAAGCCGTCGACGGCGGGGTGCGCCTGTCCGCGATAGCGAAGGAACAAGTCTTCCACGAGCAGCAGCAGCACTAGCGTTCTTCACCCACCTTGTGGAACAGAATGCTCGTCAGGAGCGCCGACAGGAGCACGATCGAGAGCGCGTAGGGCGCGGCCTCCGCGAACATCGCCTCGGTGGTGAAGGCGTACATGTTGAGCGCGAGCGTCTCGAAATCGAGCGGGGACAGAATGATCGTGAGCGGCAGCTCCTTGAGGCACGAGAGAAACACGAGGATCGCGGCCGCCGTCAAGCCCGGGCGCAGAATGGGCAGCGTCACCCGGCGAAACGTCGCCAGCGGGCTCATGCCCAGCGAGCGCGACGCCTCCTCGATGCGCGGCGTCGCGATGTGCAGCCCCGCGCGCACGGGCCCGATCGCCTGTGCCAGGAAGTGCACGGTGCAGGCGAGGATCAAGAGACCGGCGGTCTGGTAGAACCACGGTGCGGTGCGCAATACGACGACCACCCACCCGAGCGCGAATGCGAGCGCCGGCGTCGCGTAGCCGATGTAGGCCGAGCGCTCGAGCACGTGCGTCAAGGTCGACGCGTGGCGCCGCGAGAGAAAGGCGAGCGGCACCGCCAAGAGTGTCGCCAGCAGAGCGGCCGGCGCGCTCACCGAGATCGACCCCGCGAAGGAACGCAGCAACTCGTTGGCGTCGGTCCAGGCGCCGCGCTGTCCCATCCAGTAGATAATCGACCACACCGGCAGCGCCACACTCGCGAGTGCCACCACACCGATGAACGCGTACGCCGGCCACGTCCACGCGCCCAGCCGGCGCGGTCTGGCCTTCGGCAGCGCGCCCAATCCGGTGCGCTCCAAAGCCAGGTCGCGCAGCAGACGAAACTCCCCGACCACCAGCGTGGTCGTGATCGCGAGCAGCATCAACGCCAGCCAGGCCGCGTAGGTGCGATCCAGCGACGCGATGTACTGCAAATAGAGCGCGTAGCTGAAGGTCTCGAAGCGCATGAGACTCACGACCCCGAAGTCTCCGAGCACATACAGCAGCACCAGCAGCACCGACGAGAGATACGCGGGCACCAATTGCGGCAGCGTCACGCGCGCGAACACGCGTCGCGGCGAGAGTCCCAGCGAGCGCGCCGCGTCGGTGAGCGAGGGATCCATGCTCGCGAAGGCGGTGCGCAGGTGCAGGTACACGAGAGGGAAGTTGTAGATCACGAGGGCCGCGGCCGCGCCCACGAAGCCGGAGAAGCGCGGACCGCCGACGCCGAAGATCGACGAGAGCGGACCGTGGGGCGCGCCGATTCCGAGGAGCGCATAACCGACCACGTACCCCGGGATCGCGAGCGGCAGGATCGAGAGTAGGGTCACGACGAAGCGCCCGGGCAGGTCGGTGCGCGTCGTGAGCCACGCGAGCGGCAGTGCCACCACCGTCGACACCGCGATGACCGCGGACGCGAGCGCCAGCGTGTTGCCCAATAGCTCGAGGTTGCGCGCGCGCCACACCAAGCCGCGCAGGGTGGCGGAGTCGGCGTCGAAGGCGCGCACGGCCAGATAGCCGATGGGCACCAGCACGGCCAGCCCCACCGCGAACGCGGGGAGGGTGAGATACCAGGGAGGGAAGCGCTTCATGGCCGTAACCGCTCTAGAGTAGTCCCACCGAGCGCAACAGCTCCAGCGTGCCGTCCAGATCGTCGAGGTCGTCGAGAGTGACAGCGGGCGCCGAGCGCAGCAGGTCCTCGCGCGGCACGAGATGGCCGCTCGTCATCACGTTCTCAATCACGGGGTATTCGGAGATTTCGCTCGCGAAGTACTGCTGTGCCGTCGGCGATAGCACGAAGCGCACGAAGCGCTCGGCGGCATCGCGATGCGCCGACGAGGCGAGTATGCCGATGCCCGCCACGTTGATCAGATTGCCCACGTCGCCGGCCGCGAACGAGGTTTGTTCGACGGGGAACTTCGAGTCGCTCTTCCTGAAATTGAGCAGGTAGTAGTGATTGGGAAGCCCATAGTCGATTTCGCCGCGCGCGATCGCCTGCAGGATCGCGACGTTGTTGGCGAACGCGTGCGTGCCGTTCTCCTTCATGCCGGCCAGCCACGCGCGCGTCGTGTCCTCGCCGTGGGTCTTGCGCATGGCGGTCACGAAGGCCTGGAACGAGGCGTTGGTGGGCGCCCAACCGACGCGGCCCCGCAGGCGCGCGTCGGTCAGTTCGAACACGCTCCTGGGAAGCGACTCCGGCGTCACGCGCTCCTTCGAATAGGCGAGCACGCGCGCGCGACCGCTGGTGGCGACCCACTTGCCGCCCGAGTGCTTGAAGAGGTCGGGCACGCCCGTGACGACGTCGGCGGGGAGATCGGCGAAGAGCCCCGCCTTCGACACCGCACCCAGCGCGCCCGCGTCCTGCGCCCAGAACAGGTCCGCGCTCCCGCGCGCGCCTTCCTCGCGCAGCGTCAAAGCGAGTTCGGGCGTGTTGCCGTACTTGACCTGTACGTCGATCCCGGTCTCCTTCTCGAACAGAGCGATCACCGGTTCCACCAGACTCTCGCTGCGGCCCGAGTACAATACGACGCTCGTCGAAGCGCCCGTCGCCGGCGCGGACTCTTCCGCCGTCTTCTTCTCGCCGCCGCAACCGCTTGCGAGCGCCGCGATCCATACGGTCATGATAATTGAACGAACGAATCTCATGCTCATGGGTCCTCCAAGTAGAACACGATCACGAATCGATACTCGCGGGCTGCCCGCGTCACGATCGGAAAGGGAGCGGCCTTCTCGACCATGTGGATCACTTCGTCGTCGAGCATGCGATGACCGCTCGATTTCGCGATCCGTGCCTCTCGCACGCCACCGATCTCGTCGAGCGCCAGATGCAGCGTGACTTCGCCTTCGAGATGACGTCGCACGGCCGCAGGCGGGTAGCGCTTGTGCTTGTCGAGCCACGACCACACGGTCACGCTGTCCTCGCCGCCTCCCCGCGCCGCTGGACCACCGCGCGAGAGCGCGGTTGCATCACCGGACGCTGCATCGCCCACGGCTCCGCCGAGCCCCGCGCCAGTTTCGTCGATGCGCGGCTGCACGTCGGCCGACTGGTCGAACCAACCCTCGGTCGAGACGTCGCCGACGCGTTCGACCGGCTTCGGCGCGTCGATGGGCGCGAACGGGGTAATGGCCGGCGCCCCGGGCGGGGACTCGCCGGAAAGCGGCGGCGCCGTCGCCGGCGAACTGACCGAGACCGGCTGGGCGGGCTCGCCCGGCGGGTTCACGAGCGTCACCTCGACCGTCGGCTCGAGGGTCGCGCGGTCGCGCTCGCCGATCGTGACGAACGCGATCCCCGCCGCGATGGCGGCCGCGTGGAGTGCGGCGGAAACGCCGAAGAACCGCAAGAGCCGAGGCTTCGTTTCCATGCCGCTACAAATCGAACTTCAGCCCCGCGATGAACGTGCGCGGGAGACCGGGTCGCACGCCCGAGGGGCGTCGCGACACGATGTACGCCTCGTCGGTCAGGTTCTGCATGCTCGCGAACACGCGCGCGTGCGTCACCAGCCCGTACTCCGCCGTGAGGTCGAGCACCACGCGCGCGTCGGTGCTCTCGGAGGCGGGGATGTCACCTTGGCCCGCGACCGCGCGCATCTCGCTCGTGTAATTCGCGAACAAGGTTGCCAGCGTGCGCTCGTTCTCGATTCCGATGGAGGCGCTGACCACGTGGGCCGGAAGATACGGCAGTTCGTCGCCACTCTCGACCGTTCCCCACGGCTCGTATGTGCTCTGGAACGACGTCAAGAACTCCGCGCGAGAGTACGTGTACGACACCGCGAGCGGCGTGCGGAACGCACCCCCGTCGAAGGTGCGATTGACCGACGCCTCCAAGCCGTAGGCGCGCACCGCACCCGCGTTGTAGAGGTCGCCCTCGCCCGACCCGCCCGAGGAGAACGTGTCCTTGCCGAGCATGTTCTCATAGTCGTTGAAATAGCCGAGCACGGACAACTCGACTCCACCCTTGCGACTGCGCACGCCGGCCTCGTAGTTGACGCTCTCCTCGGGAAGCGTCTCGTCATCGGCACCCGGACCCGGGGGCGCGAAGCCCTTGTGCACGCCCGCGAACGCATCCAGCCACGCCGTCGCGCGGTACGTCGCGCCGATGCCGGGTACCACCGCCGTGGTCGAGCTCTCGGTCACGATGGGCGCCAGCGCGCGCTCGGGATCGCCGGCCGCGTACTGGTCCTGCCGTGTCTCGATCCACTCGACGCGCACGCCCGGCACGACCGTCCAATCACCCGCGGTGATTTCATCCTGCGCGAACCCGGCCACCGCGCGCGCGAAGCCCACGCGATTGTCGCCGCCGCCCGACGCACCCGGGACGCCTTCGCTGGTGCGAACCATGGTGCCGCCGGCTTGCATGCGATAGCCGTCGGTGTGCTGCAGGCGGTCCTCTTCGTCTTCGTGGTAGCGCGCGCCGATCTCCATCTCGTTGCGCGTGCCGTATGCGCCGAAGGCGACGCCGACGATCGACTCGACGCCCTGCGCGTAGTACGAACGATTGTTGGCCTTGACCGCGAGGGCGCCGTCGGCACTGGCCGAGTCGCCGGTCAGATGGGCGTACTCGCTCGCGTGCGCGTCCGGGTCGGCCAACACGTCGTCGAGCGACACGCCGTCGACGCGATCCAGCTTGTACCAGTTGCGGTTGAAGTCGTTGCGATACAGGCTGGTCGTCACGTCGACGTTGTCGCTCGCGACGATGAAGTGCCGCACCAGCCCCTGCGTGTGGTCGTTCTCCATCTTGTCGAATTGAGAGGCCGCGTAGCGGCGATAAGGATCGCGTTCGAAGTCGTCGTCGGTCAGGCCCAGATAGGTCTCGTTCGAAGTCTCGTCCTTATAACCCAGCTTGAGGGTCACTTCCTGGTAGTGCTCCGCGTCCGTCGACGACGCGACGCGCACCTTGCCGACGTAATCTTCGACGTCGAAGCCGGTGTTGCCGCCGGTGTCCAGGTGCTTGAAGCCGTCGGTGCGCGCCTGGTAGGTCTCCAGCAGCCACGAGGCCTGCTTCCAGGTGTCGCCGTAGTTCGCGTAGAGCTTGCGCGTGTCGTTGGAGCCGGCGGAGACGCGCGCCTTGGCGGATGTTTGTTCCGGAATCGACGTCGAGAGGAGATTCAGCGCGCCGCCGTTGGTGCGCGGGCCGTACTTGATCTGGCTCGAGCCCTTGCGCACCTCGACGCCCTCCATGCGACCCGTGATGGGAAAGTAGTACGCCGCCGGCGCTGCGTACGGCGCGGGGGCCGCGAGCACGCCGTCTTCCATGAGCGTGATGTTGGCGCTGCGGTCGGTGCCGGTCGCGCGCATGCCGATATTCGGGCGCAGGCCGTAGCCCTCTTCTTCCGTGATCACCACGCCCGGGACGCGCATCATCACGCGATGGATGTCGTCGTAGGCCTGGTTCTCCTTCGCGAGCTCGGCGCTCGAGATGCGGTGGACGGAGCCGGGAATGCCGCTCGCGCGACCGGGCGCGCCCACCACGGTGATGCGATTGAGGAGCTTGGTCTCCGGCGTCTCGCGGGTGTTCTCTTTCTTGGCGGCTTCCGATGGGGCGGCGTCGCCCTTCTCATCGGACGCGAGCCCCAACGACGGCGACACAACCATCAGCAGGACGGAAACGATGCGCGCCGTCGCGCGCGACATGATCGAAGCAGTCATATAATGTGTTACCTCACTCATCAAGAATTACGAACGACCCAAGTTAGGGATGGTTAACTTTCCGGCCGAAAAAATCACCCCGGCCCGGGAGGCAGCCGGCGGGCGCTTAGCCCCAGTGGTCGTCGTGACGGGAGAGGATGTTCGACGGGGCGAGGTCGAGCGGGATGTGGAGCAAGTTCGGACAGGCTACGAGGTGCATCGCGGGCCACCTCCGCTCTCGGCGCACGCGCTGCACGATTCGCCCTTCTCGGCGCAATCCAGCCAGTTTCCGAAGTGCGCGATGGTTTCGTTCGCACCGCGGTTGCACACGTGCAGAAACTCGAGGAACGACTCCAAGCGCTCGAGCGTCCTGGGACTGACGACGTGCTCGAGCACGCACGCGTCGCGCGACGCGGTGGCCGCGGGGAGCCGCAAGACTTCGAGCAGGAACCTATAAATGAGGTCGTTGCGATCCTTGACCTCGCGCGCCGCCTTGCGCCCGCGCGTGGTCAACTGCACGTCGCCGTAGCGATCGTGCGCGACCAGCCCGCGCTGCTGCAGCGTCTCCAGCGCGCCGGTGACCGACGGCATCTTGACGCCCAGTCGATCCGCGATCGCCTTGACGCGCGGCTCGCTGCCCTCGCCGACAATCTCGAAGATCGTCTTGAGGTACATCTCCATGTTGGGTGTGAGCGGTTTGTTCATTCTGCGCCGTCGAGGGCGAGTTCGTCGCACCTAACTCGGCGGCGCCACTCTAGGGCATGGGCCGCGAAGGCGTCAAGCCCCCGCCGAAAAATTTCCTCAGGGCCCGCACCGCGGGGCCTACGCCCCGCGCTGGGCGGCCACGACCGGCATGGGCTGCTTGAGCGTCAGGACCGGGCAGGGTGACCGGCGCACCAGCGCCTCGGCCGTGCTCCCCATGAGGACGTGCGACAGGCCCGTCCGCCCGTGGGTGCAGGACACGATCAGGTCCGCGTTGACCTCGCTCGCGTACTTGACGACCTGATCCACCGCGACGCCTTCGAGCACCTTGCCCTCGATGTCGACCGTCTTGGGCAGGCTGGCGACCACCTTCGCGAGCGCGTCGCGGACGGCGGCGCTGTGCTCGCGCTGGCTGATGAGCGGATCGATGCCCACGAAGGCGACGTCCGACACCTGCAGTGCCGGCTCGTTGACGCAAACGACCTTGAGCTTGGCCTTGAAGCGCTCGGCCAGGCCGACCGCGTAGGGAAGCGCCCGCAGTGAGTATTCGGAAAGATCCGTGGTGACGATGATGAGGTTGAAGTTCAACATGGCGATTTCCTCCTTTGGGTCTTGGCGACGTTATTGCTGGGCCACGCGCACGTTCGGCACCCCGCGCGCCGACCGCTTCGCCTTGAGGACGTTGGCGGCTTCGCGCAGTGTCATTCTAGTGAGCGTCGACGCGTAATTCTGCCGGAACAACTTCCAGACGTCGTGCAGCGCGCAGGGCGCGTCGTCGCTGCAGGTATCCAGGCCGAGGACGCACACGGAATCGAGATCGATGCGCCCGTCGACGGCTTCGATGACTTCGATCACGCGCATCTGGTCGCCGGGCCGCGCGAGCTGATATCCGCCGCCCGGGCCCTTGGTCGAACGCACCAGCCCCCGCCCGCGCAGCGAGTGCAGGATCTTCGCGAGCGACGGGTGCGGCACGGCGGCCGCCTCCGCGATTTCGCGTACGAGCACGGGTCCGGGAACGTCCTTTTCGGCCAAGTAGATCAACGCCCGCAGGGCGTGTTGACATGTCGGTGAGTGAATCATGAAGGACCCCTTTCACAGTAGCTGGTCCGTTATTCCACTAACAGAATAGTCCCGGCTCCACCGACCGTCAATAGAATATTTAGAGTTTTTTATCCCGTTTAGGACCGGCGCGACCCTAATCTCGTCTAAGATCATATTCGACAATGGCTTACCCATCGCGGTGTTTCCCCGGTTGCGGCCATGTTTCGCTTCGGTTATGCTGGCGCGTTCCCGCGGGACGGGTGCGTCGTTGCCAACCCCGTCGCGCGGTTCCCAATGCCGATCGCGACACCGTTCCACCCGCGAACTTCCGCGCGCTGCGTGAGCCTGTTCTACAAAGACTGGGCCGGGTACTACGCCGTCCGCTCGTACGACACCACCCACGACCGCGAGTACTTCGCCTTCCGGCACGCGTGCGGATTGATCGACGTCACCCCGCTCTACAAGTACGACGTGCGCGGCGAAGACGCGGCGCGTTTCCTCGCGCGCGTGATGGTGCGCGACATCCGCAAGCTCAAGGTGAACCAGGTCTACTACGTGTGCTGGTGCGACGACCACGGCCGCATCATCGACGACGGCACCGTCTCGCGCCTGACTGACAACGACTACCGAGTGACATCATCCGAGCCGGCGTGGCACTGGCTCCAGCGCACCTCGCGCGGCTACCGCGTCTCGATCGAAGACGTGAGTGACGCGATTGCGGCGCTGTCCCTGCAAGGACCCACTGCGCGCGATGTGCTGAACAACGTGACCGAAGACGCGGTCGCAAAGCTGGGCTTCTTCAAGCTGACGCGGGCGAAGATCGCTAGGGCGGACGTGATCGTGTCGCGCACGGGCTACACCGGCGACCTCGGCTACGAGATCTGGATGGCGAACGACGACGCGCTGCGCGTGTACGACGCGCTCTACGCCAAGGGCCACCCCTTCGGCCTCCAGCCCGCGGGCTTGGACGCGATGGACGTCACCCGCGTCGAAGCCGGCTTCATCTTGAACGGCGTCGACTACTACTCCGCGCTTCGCTGCATGATCCCGTCGCGGCAATCCACACCGTTCGAGCTCGGTCTCGGCTGGATGGTGAGCACGGAGCACGGCTGCATCGGCAGCGAGGCACTCGCGCGAGAGCGCGAGTACGGCTCTATCCGCAAGCTCGTGGGCCTCGATGTGGATTGGAACGAAACCGAAGCGTTGTTCCGGTCCCATCGGCTCCCGCCCGAGGTGCACCCCGGTGCGTGGCGCGACCCGCGCCCGGTTTACGACGCGCGCGGCGCCTTCATCGGTCAGGCGACCAGCGGCGCGTGGTCGCCGCTGCTCAAGAAGAATCTCGCGCTCGCGACCCTCGTACGGGAACACACCGCTCCCGGCACCGAGGTCCGCTTCGAGGTGACCGTCGAGTACGAGCGCCGCACCGTCAAGGCCACCGTGACCGAGACGCCTTTCTTCAACCCCGAGCGCAAGCGCAAGTAGCGCACGATGGCCAGGTACGACGCGATCATCGTGGGAGCGGGGCACAACGGTCTTGTCGCCGCCGCCTATCTCGCGAAGGCCGGCCGGCGCGTCTTGGTGCTCGAGCAGCGCCCCGTGATTGGCGGCGCCGCCGTCACCGAAGAAGTCTTCCCCGGCTTCCAGTTCTCGGTGTGCTCGTACGTGGTGAGCCTGTTTCGACCCCACATCATTCGCGAGCTGGAACTCACCAAGCACGGCATGCAGCTGATCCCGCTCGAGTGCTCGTTCACGCCCCACCTCGAAGGGCCGGGGCTGGTGCGCTGGTCGGATCCCAATCGCACGCGGCGCGAAGTGTCGCGCTTCAGTCGCAAGGATGCGGAAATCTACCCCGAGTTCGCGCTCGCCATGAGCAAGATGAGCTTCTTCGTGAAGCACATCATCGACTCACCGCCCCCGGAGATCGGCTCGCTCCATCCGAACGAGATCACGAAGTTGATGGGCCTGTTCGGTCGCCTGCGCGACCTGGGCCCCGACATGATGGAGCTGCACGCGCAACTGCTCACCATGAGCGGCGTGGACTTCTTGCGCATGTGGTTCGAAGCCGACGCGCTCTTGGCACCCATGTCGTGCAGCGGCATCATCGGGACGTTCCTGGGCGTGCACTCGCCCGGGACCGCGTACGTGCTGTTGCACCATTACATGGGCGAGATCGACGGCGCCTTTCGCTCGTGGGGATTCTCGAAAGGGGGCACCGGCGGGGTGAGCCAGGCCATCGCGAATGCGGCGGTGCACCACGGCGCTGCAATACGCACCGACGCTCGCGTAGCGAGCGTCGTTATAAGAAACAACCGCGCGAAGGGCGTCGTCCTGGAGAACGGGGAAGAGATCGACGCGCGCGTCGTCATTTCCAACGCCGACCCACGCCGCACGTTTCTCACCATGGTGGGCGAGAACCACTTCGACGCCGACTTCGTGACCCAGGTCAAGCGCTACAAGTACCGCGGCAGCTCGGGCAAGGTGAACCTGGCCCTCGATCGCTTCCCGGATTTCACCTGCCGCCCCGGCGACGGCGTGCACGTGCGCGGCGACATCGCCGTGGCACCTTCGCTGGAGTACTTGGAGCGTGCGTACGACGACGCCAAGTACGGCGAGTTCTCGAAGCGGCCCTATCTCAATGTCGTCGTTCCGTCGCTGGTCGATCCGTCGGTGGCGCCGCCGGGCAAGCACGTGATGTCGATCTTCGTCCAGTACGCGCCCTATCACCTGAAAGGCGGCGCGGAGACGTGGCCGAAGCGCCGCGAGGAGTTCGGCGACACCGTGGTCGACACGCTGGCGGAGTACGCCCCGGGCTTGAAGGAGTCGATCCTCCACCGCCAAGTATTGACCCCGTGGGATCTCGAGCACGAAATGGGTCTCACCGAGGGCAATATTTTCCAGGGCGAGCTGTCACTGGAGCAGTTGCTCTTCCTTCGACCCGTGCAGGGCTGGTCGCGCTACCGGACGCCGGTGCGCAATCTCTGGCTGTGCGGCTCGGGCACGCATCCGGGCGGCGGCATCATGGGAGCGCCGGGCGAGTTGTGCGCGAAGTCGCTAATGAACGAGGGGGCGGTGTAGCTTGGCGTCGCGCTACGACGTCATCGTGATCGGCGCGGGGCACAACGGGCTTACGACGGCCTGCATGCTGGCCCGCGCGGGGCGCCGCGTGCTGGTGATCGAGAAGGGCAAAGCGGTGGGCGGGCTGTGCGCGCCCGAGGAGTTCCACCCCGGCTACCACGCGCCTGGCATTCTGCACGACACGGCACAGCTTCGCGTCAGTTTGCTGGAAGACCTGCACCTCGACGAACACGGCCTGGACTTGGCACCACCGGAGCCGACGTTGTTCGCGGCCCCCGACGGCGGCGGCCTCACGATCCAACCCGCCGACCCCGGTGCGACCGCCGCCGACATCGCGCGCCTCTCCGCCGGCGACGCCGCGCGCTGGCTCGAGTACCGCGCCTTCATCGAGAGCGCGCGCGACCTGATCGAGCCGCTCCTGAATGAAGCCCCGCCCGACCTCGCGTCACTCGGGAGCTTCGGGCCGGGGGCACTCGGCGGACTCCCGCTCGGCATCGCCGCGCGTCTCGCCAAGGCGGCGCAGCGCTTCGGGCGCCGGGAGCTGGCGGGTCTCCTTCGCATTCCGCCCATGTGCGTCGCCGACTGGCTCAACGAGTGGTTCGAGTCCGACGTCGTCAAAGGCGGCCTGGCGCACGCCGCGATCCAAGGCACGTGGGCGGGACCGTGGTCACCCGGGACTGCTGCCAACCTCTTGCTTCTCGAATGCACGACGCGGCACTCGGTGGTGGGCGGCGCGGCCGGTGTGGCCAATGCGCTCCAGCGCGCGTCGCGCCAGTACGGCGTCGAAATTCGCACCGAGGCCGAGGTCGCGCGCATCCGCCTGGAGAACGGCGCGGTCGCGGGCGTGGCGCTCACCAGCGGGGAGGAGTTCGACGCGCGCGTGGTCGCCTCCGCGATCGACCCCCGCTCCACGTTCCTGCGCCTCGTCGAGCCCGGCCAGCTCCCGATCGCCTTCGAGCACCGCATCGGTGTCCTGCGCTCGCGCGGCACCAGCGCCAAGGTCCACTTGGCACTCAACCGCCGCCTCGAGCTCGCCGCCAAGCCGGGCGAGCGCGTCGCGCGCGCGCGCACCACCGGCACTCTCGACGACCTCGAGCGCGCCTTCGACCCCGTGAAGTACCGCGGTGCTTCCGCGCGGCCTCTTCTCGATATCTTCATTCCGAGCGTCGCGAGTCCGGAGACCGCTCCCGACGGCTGCGACGTCGTCTCGCTGCTCGTGCACTTCGCTCCCTTCGACCTCGCGGGCGGATGGACGCCGGCGGCGTCCAGACGCCTCGGCGACGCCGCGCTCGCCGAACTGGAGCGCGTCGCACCCGGCGTGTCGAAGGCGGTCGTCGCGCGAGCGGTGCTCACCCCCGCCGACCTCGCCGAGCGCTTCGGCTTGGACGGCGGCCACATCCACCACATCGAGCCCGCGCTCGACCAACTCGTCATTCGCCCCACTCTGGACACGATGCGCTTCGCGACACCCGTGCGCGGGCTCTTCCTGTGCGGCTCCGGCTCGCACCCGGGCGGCGGTGTGACGTGCGCGCCGGGCGCTCTCGCCGCCGCCGCCATCGTCGCCGCCTCCTGACCGACGCCGCGCGCGCCGACTCGGCGCGGATTATGCACACTTTTTTCACCGCCGGACGCGTTTCCGATTGCGCACGCGTTCCGGGGGTTGTATACGGTATGTCAATTTGGTCAGGCGCGCGGCCAGAAGCGCACGCGCGCCGCGAGCGAGGCGACGCCAACGCCTCGCGCGCGACAACGGACCGCGGAGGAAAGAACCGACGATATGCCTAGAAGCATCACCGTCCAGCCGACGGGTTTCATCTCGCCCAAGCTCGAAGGACGTCTCATCGACAGCAAGGGCGGCCGCGGCGTGTTCGCGCGCGAGAAAGTGCGCGCCAAGGAAGTGCTCGTGGTGTGGGGCGGCGAAGTCGTGACCGGCGAAATGCTGCACGACATGTCCGACGACAAGCGCCGCGTCTCGATCCAGATCGAAGAGGACCTCTATTTGGTGACCGCCAACGAAGGGCCCGCCGACTGGGTCAACCACTCGTGCGATCCGAATTCGGGCCTGGTGGGTCAGGTCGTGTTGGTCGCGCTGCGCGACATTCGCGTGGGCGAAGAGATCTCGTTCGACTACGCGACCAGCGACGGTTCGCCCTACGACGAGTTCGAGTGCCATTGCGGCACCAAGACCTGCCGCCACCACGTCACCGGCGCCGACTGGAAGCTCCCCGAGTTGCAGGCGCGCTACGCGACCCATTTCTCCCCGTACATCCAGAAGCGCATCGACGCCGAGCGCCGTCGCGCTGAAGAGTCGGCCCGCAAGCGGGCGCGCGCGGGCGAGCGTCGGGTCGCGGTCGCGTCGCGTCGGGGGTAGTATCTCCGCGCAGAATCTCAACCGGACGCCCGGGCTCACCGCCCGGGCGTTTGGCTTTTCGGGGGGACGCGAATTAACCCTACCGGACGATGACCATCTTGCGGGTCATTGACGATCCGTCCGCGGTAACGCGAGTGAAGTAGACTCCGCTGGAAAGTCGGCGGCCTTTCCCGTCGGTCCCATCGAATTCTAGCTGGTGCGTGCCGACGCCCAAGTTTGATCGCGAAGTACTGACGAGTCGCCCAGCCGCGTCGTAGACCTGAAGTGTAACAAGCGTCCCTCCGGTGAGCGTAAGTTGCATTGTCGTGCGACCGGAGAATGGGTTTGGAGCGCACTCACTCAAAGCGAACGCCGGTGAACGTGAATCTCCTATTGCGGTCGGGATCGATCCCGATCCGGTGACGCGTTGAGCGTAGATGTCGTCGGCGTTGATTCCATTCCGATCGTCCTGCCAGGCAAAGATCGCACCACCCCAACCATCGGAAATGAGACCAGGCGATTGTTGCTGACCCGTTGCGACACCGATCGGCATCCCGTTGGCGCCCCACAGAGGTTGTCCGGACGCATTGATCCTCCCCGCATACATGTCATCCTCCAAGTTGGGGACATCGTCTGTCCAAGCGATGATCACCCCGCCGGTACCGTCAGCGATCATGGTGTTCCCATTCTGAACTCCGGGCGCGGTGCAAACCGGCACGCCGTCGGGCGTCCAGAGTACCAATCCCGACGGGCTGATGCGCTGCGCGAAAATATCTGCGCTATCCCACGCGATAATCGCGCCTCCTTCCCCGTCGGAGGTGACGCTAGGATTCGATTCACGAGGCTGTGTGAGCGTCACGGCCACGCCGTTGGCGGTCCACTGTGTCGCGCCGGCGGCGTTGACACGCTGGGCGTAAATATCGCTGAAAGAGCACTCCCCCAGCGGGTCCGTCCGGCAATCTTCCCAAGCGACGATCGCACCGCCAGCACCGTCGGACACGATGTCGGCGCCCCACTGGAATCGCACGACCGTACAAACGGCAACACCTTCACTGTTCCATACCGGGACGCCGGAACTGTTAACTCGCTGGACGTACACATCGGGTTCGGTCGCTTCGTTCCGCCCGTCCGACCACGCAATCAAGGCGCCGCCCGCTCCGTCGGTAGCCGCGGTGGAGTAAAGCTTGATACTAGGATTGGAGCACGCTGCTACACCGTTCGGCGTCCAGAGGACATTACCTAGGGGATCGACTCGCTGCATGAAAAGATCGCATCCCGTTCCGGTTCGATCATCTTCCCATACCACAATTCCTCCGTTGGCCCCGTCCGCCACCAGGGACGGAAGAGTTTGGTCTCCGATTGCCGTGCAAATCGGCACGCCGTCGATGGTCCATAGCGCCGATCCGTTTCCGTCGACACGCTGCGCGTAGATATCGCCCGACCCACTTCTGCGGTCCGCCCAAGCGACGATCGCACCCCCAAATCCATCTGCGACGAGCCGCACGAGGCCCTGGGTGCCTGCCGCCACACATAGCGGAACTCCATCGAGCTGCCATTTGGGCTTCCCCATGGTGTCGATTCGCTGTGCGTAAAGGTCTCTGCCGCTGGCCCCGTTTCGACTATCGGCCCAACAGACAATGGCGCCTCCTCCTCCATCAGGGACAATTGCTGGGCTGAACTGTCCGCTGGTCGCCGCGCAAATCGGCGTGCCGTTAGTAACCCATTGGGCTCTCGCTGGACTCATACTAACGGCGGTCAGGAACGAGAGGAACGACGCGAGACGAAAAGGGGAGAGCCGTGAGGCAGGCGCCCAAGTCTCATTCTGGGTTACGGTTACGGAAATTCTAATCACAGTCATTACTGGGTACCAGCGATATGGGTGGCTAGCGAGCTTTGTGGCGTCGCGTCAGCGCAGGAGCACCATCTTCCTTGAATGAAAAAAAGAGGCTGCGACTAGCCGATAAAAGTAGATACCGCTTGCCACGGGCTGCCCCAACTCGTCCGTGCCATCCCACGGAATCTGATAACGACCGGCTTCAAGGTGATCGCTCAGCAGTGTCTTGATCGGGCGACCCACTACATCGTAGACGACTAGCTCCACCTCTGCGCGGGTGCCAAGGAGGATTGGAATATGAGTATGGGGGTTGAAAGGATTAGGGTAGTTCTGACCCAAGATCCAGTGCCCCTGGGCGTTTCGGCCAACGCTAGTCGACTCGGGCATTCCATTCTGAACATACGCTAGTCCTGCGCGCGCGCGTCCAGCCGCCGGTGCCAACGGTGCCCCTATCAGCATGTCCAGAACTCCATCCATATTAACGTCGCACGAATGTAAACCTGCCCCAAAATCGTCCGACCGTCGCTCAGCATAAACGCGAGTAACAGAGAACTCCGTTCCGAGGAGCAATGAATCGGGCGGGCTCGCCGAGCCGTACGCAATTGTTACCTTCCCGACATCGCCTTGATCGTACTCGTCTGGTCGACTTCCAATCAGAAGATCATCGTATCCGTCGCCGTTCAGGTCTCCACTAGCAAGGGACCAGCCGTACCTCTGTACAACGCCTACTCCAAACAGGCGCGTCACTGCCGTATTCGGCGCGGTGACGACGATCGTGTCTTCGAGTGTCTCACCCGCGTACGATACAGTGACTTCGCCGCAATGTTCACACCCAAACGGACTCGAATACGGCATCGAGATCACGGAATCGTCGTAACCATCACCATCAAAGTCTGCAAGTTCAACTTGTGCACCGAAACTTTGAAGGCCATGGTAGCGTTTCACGATCGGTGTCGTTAGTAGCACGGTGTCTGGCAGGGTCGCGGCTCCGGTCAGGAGCATAACCTCGCTTCCTCCTATGAGGACATCGTCGAATCCATCAGCGTTGACGTCGCCGCAAGCCAGCGACCAACCGGAGCTTCCAGAGCGCGGATCGATCAGACGACTTACATTAGTCGTCGGATTGCTCATTTCGATAATCGGAAGCATGGCCTGCCCACCCCAAAAGACGTAGATTTGTCCGCCGGGCGAGAGTTCCGGCGCCGCAATCACAAGATCGTCGATGGCATCCCCATTTATGTCACCAGCTGACAACGCCCATCCAAAAAACCCGCCGAACCCCGGGCCCCCCGGGATGCCGATCAACGTGACGATGATGATCGTCGGACTCGTTAGGTCTATGGTATCTGGAAAGTCCGGTGTCCCGAAAATCAAGTAGACTTTTCCCGTGCAATTGAATGTCGTGCACGGCATACCGAGCGCGATGTCGTCTATGCCATCGCCGTTGAAATCACCTGATTCCACGTGCGCCCAGAATCCGTCGTCGCCTGTAACCGCTCGAACGTATGAGACCTCTCCGCTGTAGTTGGCGAAGTCGACAACACTGGGCAGCGAGACGCCACCCCATAAGATGTGAAAAAAAGGAAATCCAGAGATCCCGAGCTGTCCTTCGGAGAGAACGACGACATCGGTGGAGCCGTCGCCGTTGTAGTCGCCGGACGTGAAACGATACCCGGTCTTGTCGTTCGGGGTCGCGCCGAAGATCGCTACGTCGGCTGTTGTCTGGGAGAAGTCGATGATCGCGGGAAACCTAGCAGCCGCTTGCGTCGTCAGTAGAAGAAACGACAGAGTAACGGGCCAAGGTGAAGGTCCTTTGAAACGGACCGACTTGACGCCACGGCAGCAAGAGTCTAGCATGCATTCGCCTTCCGATGGGCGCGGTTCAACTCACCTTACAGCCGGTCGGCTCTTTTCCGTTGATGATTATACCGTGCGCGGGAGGTCGATCATGAGAGCTATTACGCCCGTCATTGTAATCCTTTTGTTTGCAATCGGTTACTTTCGTGATTTTCCGGTTTCCCCCGCGCAGGCAACGCCGGCTGTCGGCGAGGACTACGCCGCTGGTGAGCTGATTCTCACTTTCAAGCCCGAGTACATGCCGGCGTCTGGAAACGTCACAGCCTCGCCGCCGAGTGTCGGCATATCGGCTCTCGACGTCATTTTCGATGGAGTTCAGGCGACCGCGCTAACCAAGATTGTACCGACATACAATTCTCTCACGACCGAGGTCGGTCAGCGAATGGAGCGCAAGTTCTTACTGAGCTACGCGTCGAGCGCAGATCCCATGGACGTCGCTGCTGACTTTGCTGAGGAGCCATACTTCGAGTCTGTTACCGTTAACGGGCTGTGGCATTTCGAGCTCTCGGGTACGAACCGGGTCGTTCCTAGCGGAAGCACGACGCGCTTTCCGGATCAGTGGTATTTCGACAACGATGATTCAGGGGATAGGTCCGACATTGACCTGCCGGAAGCTTGGGCGATCGAGCAAGGTGATCCGACGCTCGTGATAGGGATATTCGACAGTGGGATGATGATAGACCGTTGTTTGGGCGTGTCTACTTGGAGACTCCACAGCGATTTCAACCATCACTTTCTTCTGGGCGAGGATCGTCCCGAGACCGGCGTCTTGGATGCACTCGACATGAATGGCATTGAAGATAACGCCGACGCCTTCATCGACAACGCGGTCGGCACGAACCTCGCTGCGGGGTGCGAAAGTTGTCCCACTCAGGAGCCGCATTGGGCGCGGCTGCCGCATGACTGGACATTCGGGCAAGCCCCACCTCCAACCGGCTGCCTGCCCGATCCTGGGAGTTGGGACATTAACGGCTTCAATGATCACGGCACGCGGGTCGCAAGCATCGCGGCAGGAAGAATGGATGGCCTGAAGAAGAAACATCCGGACGATCCAATTGCAGACCACAAGGACATCGTCGGCGTTGCTCCTAACTGCAAGGTATACAACGTTCGCTTCGGGTGTCCACAGGGCGATGCCCAGGCTGCGGCGGCTCTCCAGCTCCTTGCGACGCACTGCGACGTAGTCAACATGAGTTTCGGCACGTATGAGTTGCTGGAATTCGGAGATTCGACTGGCGTGTTTGGGAACATGGTTGCCACCGTGACGCAAGACCCATCCTACGATTGCGTTCTTGTCGCGACTGTGGGTAACGGGCAGCAGCCCGGCGACATTCAGTACCCCGCGCGCTTTCCTGACGTGCTCGCCGTAGGAGGAATCTCGCGACTGAACAATGACGATGAGACGTTACCGGAGCGCGTGAAGTACAGCAAGTATCACCCGTCACAGCTTCAGGTAGACGTGATGGCGCCCCTTGAGCGCAAGCCGCTAGACACAAGCGGCATCCTGTGCGACCGGCACGAAACGTGCGCTACGGGCGGGCCTTGTGCAGGAAACCTCAACCCATCGTGCAGCCCCGATGAGATCGTTGCCCAGAGTTCTTCTGGAACTTCCTTCGCCGCACCTCAGGTCGCTGGCGTTGCTGCGCTCATCAGGTCCCGCTTTCCAGGATTGAACCAGGCGCAGGTTAAACAGCGCATCACCAATTCTGCGGAACACTACTGGGGAACTCGGCCTAGCTTTCAGTATGGCTATGGGAAGATCAACGCGTACAGGGCGCTTACGGAGTGGGGAAGCGTCACAACCAACACTACGTGGAGTACAACGGACACTCGCGACGGTAAGTACTACATTTCCGGCGACCTCACGATTGAGCCGGGAGCAACGCTGACAATCAATCCAGGCGTTGTTGTGAAAATTGCCCCAGACCATGAGCCCGACGCTGGCGACACTGATCCAGCTCGGGTTAAGATTACGGTCAAGAGTGGGGGAGCGCTTCACATTTCGGGAAATGCTACCGACAAGGTTACCTTCGAGTCTTTTACCGACTCTCCCGCTACAAACAGTGACTGGTCGGGAATCGAGTTCGAGTCAGGGAGCAGCGGAAGTATCTCGTACGCGACCATCAAGAACGCGGAGTGCGCGATCAAGACGCAGGTCACTCTGAACGTGACAGGCACGCTGATCGCAAAGAACGATGTGGCGGTTGACATTCACGCCGGTAGCACGTCCCTCACGAAATGCACGCTGGCGCAGAATACAAGTTCGGCGGCCGTCACTCGTACAGGCACGATGCTCGTCGTTGACAAGTGCGTCGTAGCGTTCAACGGTGGGCCTGCGGTGCGCGCGCTCTCCGGCGGGACGGGGCTCGCGACGATGTCGAACTCGGTCGTCTATCAGAACGCGGTTGTCTCGGGCTCGCTCACCGACGCCGAATGGCAGTCCACCGGCCAGAGCGTGTTCAATGAGAACCCAGCTTTCTGCGGTGCAGCAAGCGGGAACTATCAGCTTTATGCTTTTTCTCCTGCGGCGCGTGGGCCTCACTTTGCCGAGCGAGTTGGTGCCCTGGGGGTTGGGTGCGTACCCATCGTAGGCGTGAATGCGACCACGATGGCCCAGGCCTGTCCGGCCGGGGACGGGCCGACCGATCCCATGGTAACCATCCAGTTCGACGACGACGTTGTGACGCGCGATATCGGACCGAGCGAGATACGCCTGGATCTCATGGACTTGACCGCCAAAGTGTTCAAGGCGGATTCGGTCCTTGTAGCCGTTGAGGGAGCAACGGGCGCCAATGGATTCATCGCGCGAATCGAGTACGATCAGTTCGGTTACTTCTGCAAGGACAATCTGATCGACATTCTACTCAACCGCGTGCCGCTGTACTCACAGGCTAGGATGCACATCCGAACCGCCGACTGTAAGGAGCCCTTCGGTACCATTAACCTCGCAGACTTCGCCGAATTCAGCAATCATTACACGTCTCCTCCCAAGCCGTACAGCGCGGCCTGCGACTTCGACGATTACGGAGGTATCAATCTCGCCGACTTTGAGTTCTTCGGCGTGCATTACAATCACTTCAGCCCGAACGGGCTCGTGAACCAGCCGAGTGAGGTATTCCAGACTGACGTGGAAGTCGTGCTCGCGTTTACGGAGGAGTTCCCCACGGCGACCACGCGCAAGTTGTACGTCGATGTGGATCTGAATAACTTGGAAGGCGTAACCGCGGCCGTGTTTGCAATCGATGCGGCGAGCGAAGAATTCACGTTCGCCGAGTGGCAGCCCGCCCAAGAGGCGATAGGTCAGGTGCTATTCACACCGGTTCTCCGTGATGGTATTCCTCAGTTGTTTTTCGGAGTCATGGTGAACGAGAACGTCACGGTGTCGACATCGCACTTGGGGCGCTTGGCCTTCGACGTGGCTGGTTTGCAACCACTGGAGATCACGGAACAGAACTTTGTCCTCACGATTGGCGACGTCCTTTTGGAAGTTGCGGGCGAAGAACCTGTGATTGCCCAGATCGGAGGCAGCGCGACACGAACATTCGACCCGGCGGTGGCGCGGGTGTACCACGATCGTCTCGAGCAGAACTTCCCGAACCCGTTCAACCCGACGACGACCTTGGCATACTCGCTCAAGAACGCGAGCAACGTGAACGTGATTATCTACGACGTCGCTGGGCGTCGAGTCAGGGAGCTCGTGAACGAGCGCCGCGAGCGCGGGGCGTACAAGGTGGTTTGGGACGGTCGGAACGACACAGGAACGACCGTGTCGAGTGGCGTATACTTCTACAAGCTCGTCGCCGGCTCGTTCACCGACACCAAGAAGATGACCATCCTGAAGTGAGCATCCAAGGAGGACCGATGACCCCGCAAACACTCCAGACCGATACTAAGAAGACGGTCGAGACCATCCTCGGCCATTATCGTTCCGACAACCCCGGTGTCCGCGCCAACCTGTACCGACTACTAAACACCGGTCGCCTCGCGGGGACGGGAAAGCTCGTCATCCTGCCCGTCGACCAGGGCTTCGAGCATGGGCCGGCGCGGAGCTTCGCGGTCAACCCGGGTGGGTACGATCCGCATTATCATGCGCAGCTCGCGGTGGACGCGGGGTGCAACGCGTACGCGGCACCGTACGGGTTCATTCAGACGATTGCTCACGACTTCGCGGGGAAGATCCCGCTCATTCTGAAAGTCAACAACCACGACGTGCTCCACGACGAAGCGGATCCGGCGCCGGCGCAGACATCGAGTGTCAAGGACGCGCTGCGGCTGGGTTGCGCGGCCATCGGTTTCACGATCTATCCGGGCTCGTCGCACTGGAAGAGCATGTACGAGCAACTGCGCGCGCTCGCCGAAGAGGCGCGCGACAACGGGCTCGCGGTGGTGGTGTGGTCCTACCCG
>JAKEHA010000017.1 GCA_022615275.1 Candidatus Latescibacterota bacterium | reverse complement strand
TCTCGTTGGCCACGTGACACGGCCCCACGAATCCGGCCGCCGCGTCGCCGGAGAGTCCCGTATGCTCCGCCACCCACCCGCTGCGCAGCTCCACGCCCGTGTAGGCGACGTCGCCCTCGAGGATGCGAAAGGCGAAGCTCATGCGTTCTCCTGGAACTCGATCACCGGGCGGTCCGCCGGCGGTAGCGAATCGATCGCGCCGCGCAGACGCGCGCACGACGCACACCGCCCGCACATCGTCGGTCCCGAGCGATAGCAACTCCACACGATCGAAAGCGGCGCTTTCAGTTCCAACCCCATGCGAATGATCGCGCGCTTGTCCATGTCGATGGTGAAGCTCTCCACGCGCACGCGGTTGCGCGTCGACAAGACCAGCGCCGCGTTCACGCGCTCCACATAGGCGCGCGAGTTGTCCGGAAACTCCTCGGCCTCCTCGCGATTGAACCCGGTCACGATGGTGTCGCAGCCGTAGCTCTCGGCGTAGGCGGCCGCAACGTTGATAAACACCCCGTTGCGGTTGGGGATCCAAACGTCGTCGAGGCTTGTCAGAGCGCCTTCCACCGCGGGGCGCGACGAGCGCATGTCCGGCGGCGAGAGCGATTCCAGCCAGCGCACGTCGGCGTCGAAGAACGGGAGTCCGTAATAGTAGGCGGCACTCATCGCGGAGACGCGCTCGCTCTCTCTCGCCCTCTGGCCGTAGTCGAAGAACATTACATGGCGCACGTCGCGCTCGAGGACGGCGCGAGCGAGCGACACCAGCGAGTCCAGTCCGCCGCTCGCGAGCGCGATCGACTTGGGTTTGCTCACGCCGACCATCTCACTCCGCGTAGGCCGCGCACGCCTCGGGGCCTTCCCAGACCTCGACGCGCGCGAGACGGCCGCGGGGGGTGGGATTGAATTTCTCGCGCAGGATCACGAACACCTCGCGCGCGAGGTTCTCCGCGGTCGGGGAAACGCGGTCGAAGGGGGCGACGTCGTTCAGGTGCCGGTGGTCGAAGCGGTCGTGCACCTCGCGGCGCAGGATCGCCTTGAGGTCGCGAAAATTCGTCCCCATGCCGTGCTCGTCGAGGGCAGAAAATTCCCAGTACGCGCGCACGGTCCAGGTGTGGCCGTGCAAGCGGTCGCAGGGCGGGCATCCCGCAAGCACGTGCGAGGACGCCAGCCGGCACTCGACGGACAAGGTGAAGGTTCCGGTCATATCGGGAAAAGCGGACCGCGGCGGAGTCGTAAACAACCACGCGGAGATTCGCAACTGTCGGCCTGAATGATACTTGAACGATCAAGATCGGTGCAATGGGGCTGGGGCGCCATGTGCATTTTGCAGCCGCTCTTGGGTCGCGATGAAATCCGCGACGCCTCTCTGACTCAACATTATTTGTTTCTTTCCCAATGACTTAGATGAGTTTTCACGCGCGCTGGCGCGCGCGCCCTCTCTGGTATGCGATTCGCTTAGAGCGCTATCTATGAGTGACCGGTCGTCGTCGATCCCTCCAACCGTGACCCGAGCATGAACGAAAAAGCGGCATCCGCCCTTCAAAAGGCCATGCAGGAGCGCAAGCGCGGCCACTTCGACAAGGCCGTCAAGCGCTTGGAGCAGGCCATCGCCCAGTTCCCCGACGAGCTGGACCTGTATCTCGACGCGGTCGACGCGTGCCTCGAGGGCGGCGAGGTCATGCAGGCCACCAACTTCCTGAAGACCGCGCAGGAGAAGTTCACCAAGGACAAGGACCGCGTCGCGCAGTTCGTGCGCGACAAGCTGCTCGCGGTGCACGACCCCGCACTCGCGCGCTACGTGGTCGAGAACGCGGTCAAGCGCCGCGACCTCGACGGCGCGCTCGAACACCTCGAACAGATCCCGGATCACGTCGCGCGCGACCTGCTCGCGCGCACCAAGACCAAGAAGCAATCGCTCAAGTCGGCAAGCCACGGCGGTTATTCGCTGCGCGCCGAAATCTTCACCAACGACCTGCTCTCCGCGCTCCTGTCGATTCGCCTCGGAAGCATGAAGGAAGGCATGGCCGCGCTGGTCGAGATCATCGACGAAAAGCCCGCCGAGGCCAAGATGCTGCTGCCCTTTCTGGCCGGCCTGGAATCGAAACATCAGAAGGTAGGACGCGTTCGCTTCGCGCACGCGTGCGCGCTGTGGGCGAACGGCAACGAGCACGACGCCATCGCGCGCGTCATCGAAACCGCGCGCTACGACTCGACCGCCATCCCGATGTGCGTCGACCGCCTGCAGTCGGCGCGCGAGAAGACCAAGTTCCCCTCCAAGGTGGAACGCGCGTTGGCGGAAGTTCTCCTGCTCAAGGGCGACTTCGACGCCGCCGCCCCGGTGGTGCGCGGCTACCTCGTCAACAACAAGGACGCCGGCCGCGACGTGATCTTGCTGCTCAAGCCCTTCATCGACCCCGCGCACGGCGTCAACGAGTGCGTGTGGGTGGCGCTGGATGCGGCCTTGGGCCTCGACCAATCGGCGATTGCGATGGAGATCCTGCGCCCGCTGCACACGCGCGGCAACTGCACGCCCGATATTTACGCGCGCCTGCAAGAGAGATCGAAGGACGGCCTCTTCACCACCGAAGTCATGCTTTTCCACGCGTCGCTGGCCCTCGAGCTCAAGGATTTCCCGCGCGCGGTGGAGCTGCTGAACACGGTCGTAACCAGCTCGCCGCAGGACGTGCACTCGGTGGTCGGGTTGGCCGACAAGCATCGCACCTCGCACCCCGGTCTCGAAGAGCTGTGTAGAAAGCACATGGCCGCCGAGGTGGTCGAATCGATCGCCGAAGAGGGCGACTTCCAGAACTTCGACCACAACGAGTTCAGTTTGCACCGCGGTGCCAAGGCGGACGGACTCGAGCGCTCGTCCTCGGCGCCGCGTCCCGTGGCGCCGAAGCCGCTGGGCGAGAAGCCGGTGTCGCGCTTCGCCGAGGAGCGCAAGAAGCCCGCGGAGAAACAGTCGTTCATCGAGACGCGCGAGCTTTCGTTCGACGACGAGGGAACGCCCGAGAGCCAGTTGC
>JAKEHA010000110.1 GCA_022615275.1 Candidatus Latescibacterota bacterium | reverse complement strand
GAACGAGTGGTTCCAGACGGGCGGTTGGAACAACTTGCCTGCGAATAGCGCAACCCGCATGCCGGATACCATCCTGCTCAACGACATGAGCGACCTCAACAACCCGGATCCGCGTCCGGCCGACGGCTCGGAGCTCATCAGTAGCTCGGACTTCACGAACCCCCGTCTGGCGGGCTTCGTGACGACGTCCTACCGCGGTGCGTTCCCGCCGGTCAACGGTTCGTTCGCGGTCGACGGCAAGGTCGTGGCGGCCGAGCCGAACGAGCTGTGGACGTACTACTGGACCAACTTCGACCCGCAAAACACGAACTACGACGACGGCCTCCCGACGGCCATCGGCGGCGGTCCGCAGTATGCGTCGTACCTCTCGCAGAACTACCCGAACCCGTTCAACCCGCAGACGACGATCGACTTCGTCGTCCCGGCGACGGGCCCGGTGACGCTCGAGGTGTTCGACGCGCGCGGCGCGAAGGTGGCTTCACTGGTAAACGGTGTCAAGTCGAAGGGCAACCACACCGTGAGCTTCAATGCCCAGGGCCTGGCTTCGGGCGTGTACTTCTATCGCCTGAAGGGTACGGGCTTCAACGAGATGCGGAAGATGGTCCTCCTGAAGTAGTTTTTCGAGGAGCGATCGCTTTCGCGCGAGCGAAGGAAAAGCGCCTCGGCGAGGAATCGCCGGGGCGCTTCCTTATTGCGGCGAGCGGGTGCGAACACGGAAATCGCGCCGGCAGTAGAGCGAACCGTCGTCGCGCTTCTCGAGGGGTCGGATGCCGCGAAAGGTTTCCGAGAGCCCTTCGTGGTCCGAGTGGTCGCGCTCGAGCGACTGCTGCGTCACGAAGCGATCGCCTTCGAACTCGAGCAGAAAATCCTCCTCGACGACGTTCGCGCCCGAGACGACGTAGTGGATGTGCGCGGCGATGGTGCTGCCGGGATAGCTCCCGGGCTTGATGGAGTGAAAGCGGTAGCGCCCCTCGGCGTCGGTCTTCATGTAGCCGCACAAGCGCGCTTCGTTGGAGTTTCTCTCGCGCGTGTAGTAGCCGTCGGCGTCGGTTTGATAAGCGTAGACGAGCGCACCGGAGACGGGTTTGCCACCAGCATCGGTGACGACACCTTCTACGGTCAACCGATCGCCCTTCTCCTTGGAACCGGCGATCGTGATCTCCCAGGTCTCCGCCCTCTTGTCGGCGCACGAGCGCTGCGCCCATCCGTCGCTCGCAACACCGGTGGAGATCAGCAGCGCCGCTAGCGCGGCGCCTTTACCCGCCGAACAGAATGTCGAAAATGGAGCCAAGATGCCGCTTACCCTCCAGCACTTCCGGGTTGTAGACCTCGGTGTACCCGCAGTTCGTGCACGACGCGGTGACGAACTGGTTGTGCTCGATGTCGAAGATCTTCGAGAGCCCGGTGCCGGCCGCCGATATACGTTTGACGGTGGCACCGTGGGTCTTGCACTTGGTGCATACGAATCGTGAGCCGAGTTGTTCCTCGAGTGACATTCCTTCCTCCTTCTATTTCGAACCCTCTCTGGGGCCTACTACTCCCCGCTCAACGCCGGTATTCGGAAATCATCTCACTCTACTACTTCGAAGTCGGTCGAGACGCGGTCGAGCCAGCGGGTGATGCGCCCCCGGAAGGCGCCCGCCAGCACAAACATTGCCTCCAGAACAGATGGATAGGCGGTGATGTACTTCTGGCAACGGTACGAGCGACGGACCAGCCGCGCCACTTCCGCCTCGAGCCGGTTCTCATAGTCCGCAGACAGTGCCGCCCGGGAGACGTCACCAGACGCGAGCGCGCGGTCGGCTGCCTCGCCGGCGAGCTTTCCGGAGACGACGGCGTTGTGGATGCCCTCGCCGGTGAGCGCGTCGACCAGTCGCGCCGCGTCACCCGCCAGCAGCGCGCCGTCGAACGCGCGCGGCACGCGAACCCGGGCGGCCAGTGGAAGCTGCCAGGTCGCGACGTCGCGCAGCGATTCGAAGCGGGCACCGCGCACGCGCAGGTCGGCGCCTTCGATGAACTCGCGCAGCAGTGCCTCGATCGGCACGCCGCGCCGCTTGAAGCGATCGGTGCGCACGATCACGCCCACGTTGGCGAGTCGCTCCCCGATCGGAAACACCCACGCGTAACCGGGCGCGAAGCGGGCGCCGAAGTGGAACTCGATGGTACGCGGCAGCGAATCGAAGTCGTCGAGGTAGGCGCGGATCGCGACCGCGCGGTGCGCTTCGGGGGGTTTCTCGGGAAGCAGCCCGCGCGCGATCGCGGAAGTCGCCCCGTCGGCGCCGATGACGATCCGCGCGCGAATCTCCCGCTCGACTCCTCCTACGTCGGCGCGCACGCCGACGACGCATCCGTTTTCGATCACGGGCGCGCGCGCCTGCGCCACCTGGAAGGAGGCTCCGCTCGCGAGCGCGTGCGAGCGCAGCAGTTCGTCGAACCGGAGTCGCGGCGCGATGAAGAAGTCGGCCCCGGTGCGCTTGGGTCGAAAGCGCAGCCGCCAGTCGCGCCCGCGCGCCGAAACCAGGCGCAGTGAATCGACGGCGTGGAATTCGGCGGCTCGAAGCGACTCGGCCATGCCGAGGTCGTTTAATATGCCGACGGTCCCGGGCGGAATCCCGTCGCCGCACACTTTGTCGCGGGGAAACTCCGCGCGATCCAGCAGCACCACGTCGCGACCACGCCGCGCGAGTGCGGTGGCCGCCGTGCTGCCCGCGGGTCCCGCACCGACGATGACAACGTCGAAAGGCTTCATCACGAGACTCCGAGTGAATAGAAGCAGCGCGTGTGCGTTTGACCGTCTCTCGGGCATCCACTAGACTGGGCGCCATGAATTCCCAGCCCGCCGCTCCTGCCCATCTTGCCAAGGGCAAGGCGGCCGAGTCCACCGATCTCATCATCACGCGCCGCCATCGTTTGGTCACCGAGCTGGGTCGTCCCGGGGGCGGCGTCCTCCTCGACTTCGGGTGCGGAAGCGGCGCGCAGACGCTTCTCTTCGCCCCCCAGTTCACGCGCACAATGGCCGTCGACGTCGATCGGGCCTACATCGCGGAATGCGAGCGCCGCGTCGCGCAGGCAGGTCTGGCAGACCGCGTCCGGTGCATCGCGTACGACGGGCATACCTTGCCCATCGACGACCGGTCCATCGACTTTGCGGTGTCGTTCGAAGTTTTGGAGCACGTCGACGACGAAACGCGCGCCTTGTCCGAGCTGCGTCGCGTGCTCAAGCCCGGCGGAACGCTCGCGATGTCGGTGCCGAATCGTTGGTGGATCTTCGAGACGCACGGCGCGGCGTTGCCGCTCTTCCCGTGGAACCGAGTCCCCTTCTTCAGCTGGCTGCCGAAGCCGCTGCACGACCGCTGGGCCCGCGCCCGCATCTATTCGCGGCGCGAGATCGTGCGCAAGCTGACCGCCGCCGGATTCGACGTGCGCGTGGCCGCGTACGTAACCGCGCCCATGGACGTGGTCAAGCATCCCCGCGTGCGGCAATTCCTCCGACGCGTGTTGTTTCGCAACGACCGCACCCGCGTGCCGTTTCTTTCCACCGCGGTGCTGGCCATTGCAGCCCGCCGATAGCGATTGTGACCCCGCGACATTCACGCTAGAATCAGTGCCAGCTGGCCGCTGACCGGGAGGTGTGCAAATGACTTCGCGCCGCGTGCTCTTCGCGATCGCCCTCCTTTCAATCAGCTACTACTACCACTTGAGCGACGGCAACGTGATCGGCAACACGTTCGACGCGAACCGAAGCTATGAGCACGGGTCGGTGCTCATTCAGGGGAGCCCGGCGACCAATGTCGAGCGGAACATCATCGCCGGCGATTTGGAAGGCGCGGGCCTGGCGTATCTCGGCTCGGGCGCGCACTCGTGCAACGTGTTCTGGAACAACGACGGCGGTTCGATCGTCGGGGGTTCGCTCCAACCGGATGAAGTCGAGGCCGATCCGGTTTTCTGCGGCGCGTTCGAGGGCGACTACACGATCTCGATTCACTCCCCCGCGGCGGTTGCAGACGCCCCAGTTCGGGCAGACGCGACGCATGACGCTGGTCGAATAGAGTCTCGCGCGGGCGACGAATCGCGACCCAGCGATCCGTCGCCCGCACCGGCTCACGTCTTCTTCACTCGCCCGACCCACGCGCGCACATTCGCGTCGAGCACGTCGAGGGGTACGGCACCGCTCCACAAGACGACGTCGTGGAACTCGCGCACGTCGAACTTCTCCCCCAGCTCCTTCTCCGCCCACGCGCGCAGCTCGCGGATCTTGAGCTCTCCCGTCTTGTACGCCACCGCTTGGCCCGGCCACGAAATGTAGCGGTCGACCTCGGTGGTGACGTTGTGGAGCGAAAGCGCGCCGTTGGAGGCCATGTAGTCGATGGCCTGCTGGCGCGTCCACCCGAAGTAGTGCATGCCCGTATCGACGACCAGCCGCATCGCGCGCCACATCTCGTACGTCAAGCGGCCGAAGTCGCTGTAGGGATCCTGGTAGAAGCCGGCTTCCATTCCGAGGCGCTCCGAATACAATCCCCAGCCCTCGACGAAGGCGGTGAAGAAGGTGTAGCGCCGGAAGTTCGGAACGTCGGGCAGCTCCTGCATGATCGCGATCTGTAGGTGATGTCCGGGTACGGCCTCGTGCAGCGAGAGCGCTTCGAGCTCGTACAAGGGACGCGCCTTGAGGTCGTAGGTGTTCATGTAGTACGTCCCCGATCGCGTGCCGTCGCCAGCGGGTTGGTTGTAGTACGCGGTCGTCGTCTTGGGCGCGATGAAGTCGGGGATCGGCTTGACACCGTAGGGCATGCGCGGGAGCGTCTTGAACAGCCGGGGAAGCTCACCGTCCATCTTCTTGGAGATGTACGCGACTTCCTTCAAGAGCTGCTCCGGCGTGTCGGCGTAGAAGCGTTTGTCGGTGCGGAGAAACGCGACGAACTCCGGAAAGGTCCCCTTGAACCCGCTCTTCGCGATCACCTGGTCCATCTCGGCGCGGATGCGCTTCACTTCGGAGAGGCCGGTGTCGTGTACTTGCCGCGGCGTCAGATTGAGTGTGGTGTAGTATCGAACGCGGTGCTCGTAGAACGCCTTGCCGTTGGGGAGCGACGATGCGCCGATGGTCTCGCGGCACGCGGGCACGTATTCCTTGGCCATGAAGTCGCGCAGCGCGCGATACCCCGGTATCACCGAGCCCGCGATCGCCTTCTTGCCGCGCTCGGAGAGGCGGGGACGCTCGCTCGCGGGCACGTCGTCGGGGAACGTCTCGAAGGGCGCATAGAGGAGACTCTGGGTAGGATCGTCGACGATGTGCGCGTCGACCGCGGTCTCCCAGCCCTCCATGACCGCCTTGGGCAGGACGTAGCCGCTCTTGACGCCCTCGCGCATGACACCGACGTACTGGCTGATGTACGCGTTGCACGCCTCCAGGCGCGCGCAGTAGTTCTCGTAGTCCTTCGTGTTGTTGAGCGGGACGCGGTCGGGGAGCTGCGGAAAATCGGTGTGGAAGCCCTCGCGATTGGTGATGGGCATGAGGTAGGTCTTGAACTCGTACTCGCCGATGCGGTTGCGAAGCGACCGTCGCAGCAAGTCATAATTGAGTGCGTCGGTCGCGCCCAGCGGGGCGCGATCGATCGCCTCGAGGCGTTTCAAGAACTCCCGGGTCGCGGCTTCGCGACGCACTTCGTCGGCCACCGCGACCGACGGGAGTTTGTCATTGAAGCGATGATCCCCGGTTTGAGTCGCGAAGAGCGGGTCCTCGCGCATTTCGAACTCCCAATGCTCGGCCATCAGCTGCTTGAGACTCTCGGCCGGCGAAGACGCCATCGCGTGCGACGCCATCGACACCAACCCCAAGAAAAGCACCATCGTTCTCACCGCGGGCTCCTTTCGCATTGGCAGGGCAAGACCCCGAGACTACACAATGCGGGGTACGGCGGCAACCGCGCGATGTTGCGCGTGGTTGCTCGCCGGATCCCGTCGTCGGAACCTGCTTAGAACGTGAAGTGGAAGGTGAAGCGGGGAATGACGTCGGTGTCGGGTGTGGGCAGCCCGGCGGTGTCCGGCTCGTCGTAGACCACGACTTCGACGTTGGGGCTGAAGCCCACCGTCTCGCGCATCCAGTAATCGACACCGACGAGAATGAACGTGTTCGACGCCGACTCGTCGAACGGAATGTACGCGATGTCGTCGCCGCCCGGGTTGGCGTCCATGTTGAGGTCGACGCGGCCGAAGAGCCACGTCTTGTCGGAGATCGCGCCGGTGAGGAACGCGCTCAAGATCGACAGCTCGATGTCTTCGCCCGTCTCCTTGCGAAGCTGCCGGATGTACTGCACGCCCGCTCGGAGTTTTTCCTTCTTGTAACCCACGAAGCCGTGCACCGTCTGGCGGTCACCCGAGCCGACGCGGTCTTCGTAGTCGGCGTACGCTTCCACGGCCCACGCGGCCGTCGGGCGGAAGCGAAGCCCAAGGTAGCCCTTCTTCTTGGCGTCCGTCTCTCCGGCCTGCGAGTTTCCGTTACCGGCCATGACGTGATAGCCGATCTTCTTGCTCTCGCCGAAGGCGCCTACCGCCGCGATGCCCATGTCGCGCGACG
>JAKEHA010000016.1 GCA_022615275.1 Candidatus Latescibacterota bacterium | reverse complement strand
GTCTCCGTCCTCTTCGCATGGTGGTACTCCTTTCGAGAGTTTACCACGCATACGCAGAGGGGTAGGTATTGTTGCACTAATTAACGACTCGATACACTAGTCTAACTGCACTACATATTCGTCGAACGATTTGCGTGAGATATCCGGCACGCGGCAGTCGTCGGCGGGATATCCCACCGGTATCAGCAAGTAGGCGCGTTCGTTGCTCGGGCGCTTCAGGATGTCGTTCAGGAACTTCATCGGGCTCGGCGTGTGCGTGAGGGTCGCGAAGCCGGAGTGGTGCAGTGCCGCGAGCAGGAAGCCCACCGCGATCCCAACCGATTCGCTGACGTAATAATGTTGATCGTCGGGTCGCGGGCCGTGTCGTTGCGCAAACACGACGATGAGCGCGGGCGCGATTTCTAGGAACGGTTTGTTCTCGTCGGTCCCCAGCGGCTCGAGGTCCGCGAGCCATCGCTCGGACGCACGCCCGCCGTAGTGTTCTCGCTCTTCCGCTTCCGCGCCCTCCCGAATTCGCCGTTTCACGTCGGGGTTGCTCACCAGAACGAACGTCCACGGTTGCTTGTTGGCCCCGGACGGTGCTTGACCGGCGGCGCGAATACAGTCGAGGATGGCCTCGCGCGGAACCGATTCGTCGGAGAAATGGCGTACGGAGCGACGGGTTCCGACCTCGTCTGCAAACTCTGCGGCTCTCCGGAGCATCTCTTCGTGAGAGTGCCGCGTGAACTCGAGGGGGACGGAGCGGAAGCGCGGTTCGTTGGGGTCGTGGTTCATGCCGCGATTGTAAGGAGGAGGGCCCTATCACCGCAAGCGACGGGAATCCCAGCCGGCTGTGGAACCGGAATTTCGTTCTGGTCTGGCAAGGCCAGATGGTGAGTCAGATTGGGTCGCAGGCATTCGTCGTCGCCGCGATGTTCTGGATCAAGCACGCTACCGAGTCGGCCACCCTGATGGGTGTCGTCATGATGCTGGGTACGCTGCCGTTCGTGCTGCTGGGCGCAATCGGGGGCGTGGTGGCCGACCGCGCCTCGCGCAAGCGTGTGCTGATCGCGTGCGATCTGATCGCGGGCGGAGCCGTGCTGTTGCTTTCGCTTGCCGTGGCGACCGTGCCGCACGCAACGGCTTTCTTGATTGCGGTCGTGTGCCTGGTGTCGGCGATCCTGGGCGCAGTGGGCGCGTTCTTCCACCCTGCGATCATCGCGGTGACGCCGTCGCTGGTGCCGCCGGAGCGCCTCGCGGCCGCCAACTCGCTGAGGGAGGCGTCGGGGGACACCGCGGCGCTGGTGGGACAGGCGGCCGGGGGCGTCGCGCTGCGCATCCTCGGGGCTCCCATCTTGTTTTTGATCGACGGGGTCTCCTACCTCTTCGCGGCCGCGTCGACGTCGTTGGCGAGAATTCCGCACCACGCGGGCGCCGGGAGCGGGGGCGAGCATCCGAGCGTTCGCTCCGCGCTCCGGCAAGGATTCGGCTTCATCGGCGAACAGCGCGGGCTGACCTCCCTCGTTATCGTGGCGACGCTCGCCAACTTCTTCGCCGCCCCCTTCATCGTGGTGCTGCCGTTCTTCGTCGAAGATACCTTGCGCGCATCGAGCGACTGGTTCGGCTATCTCATCGCGTGCGCCGGCGGGGGCGGGTTGCTGGGGTATCTCGTCGCTGGCAGTATCCAGCACGCGCGCGGCGCTTTCGTTCTGCTCGCGTGTCTGTGCGCGCTGTCCGTATGCATCTTTGCGCTCGCGCTGGTCTCTACGACCTTCGCAGCGGCCGCACTGCTCGTCGCTGTTGGGACGACGGGCGCGGTGTTCAATGTCGGCGCGGTTACGGTGCTGCAACGGGGCACGCCCGACGCGTTTCGCGGCCGCGTCTTCGGCCTGGTGCAGGCGCTGGCCATGGCGACGACCCCGCTCGCCATGCTGCTCGCGGGCGTGGTCGCGGATGCTCTGGGCCGCGACGCGCGCCTGGTCTTTGCAGGGTGCGGCGTCGCCCTGGTCGCCGTGACACTCGCTGCCGCGATGCACCGCCCGTTACGCAACTATCTGAACGACCGTACCGACGCCTCGTGAATATAGTAACTAAGTAATAAACACGATTGACGACGCGCTCGTGCGGGCCTACCCTCGAAGGGTCAAACATGGGAGGTATGCCATGACGACGGTTCGCGACGTGCTCGATCGAAAGGGCCGCAACGTGTTCGCAGTCGGCCCCGACGCCCCGGTGTACCGGGCCCTCGAGCTCATGTCGGAGAAACATGTGGGAGCCTTGATGGTGCTCGACGAGGACCGCCACCTGATCGGCGTCGTGTCCGAGCGCGATTACGCGCGCAAGATCGCGCTGGAAGGGAAGTCGTCGAAGGGAACGCCGGTGCGCGACATCATGACCACGAAGCTGTTCTGTGTGTCGCCCACGCAGAACATCGACGAGTGCATGAGCCTGATGACCGACAAGAGCGTTCGCCACCTTCCGGTGCTCGACGGGGATCGGCTCGACGGCGTCATCTCGATCGGCGACGTGGTCAAGTCGATGCTGTCGCAGCAGGAGTTCATCATCGAGCAGCTCGAGCACTTCATCTCCGGACGCTGAAAAACGGTTGCTTGCTCCGACCACCGGCGCTAGCATGCGCCGATGAACACCAATCGAATCCTCGCCGTCGGCTCGATCGTGGCCGTCGCGCTGTCGGTGCCGTTTCTCGGTCCCACCTGGAACCGGATGATGCACCTCCTCGGCGCGGTCATGTTCCTGGGCAACATCCTCGTCACCGCGGTATGGGCCGGCCTCGCCCGCCGCAACCGCGACCCGGAAGCGGCTCGCTTCTGCGTGCATGGCATCTTACTCACCGACGCCGTGTTCACATTACCCGGGGTCATGCTCCTCTTCATCAACGGCAGTATTCTGGGAACCGCCTGGTTCAAGGCGCACGCGCCCTGGATCTTCGTGTCGATGGGCCTGTTCGCCGTCACCGGCATCGTCTGGGGAGCGGTGTTGGTACCGCTGCAGAAGAAACTGCTTCGCCTCGTCGACGCCATGCCGCGCGGGGGTCCGCTCCCGTCCGAGTTCGACGTCCTCTTCGCCAAGTGGTTTCGATGGGGAGGCATCGCGACACTGCTCCCGCTGGTGACGTTCGTGCTCATGGTCATCCGCCCCGTGTTCTAGCATGAGCGCGGCTCGATGGGCTGTGGTCGTCGCGCTGGCGGCGGCGATCGGTTTCGTCGCCGCGTGCGACGACGACGCAGTGACGCCCTCCGACCCGCCGGCCTTGATCCGCGGCCTGGGAGGCTGGACGGAGTTCGACCAGTGGGCGGTGGGCGACCGCGGTC